>NZ_JBEZYD010000024.1:0-199519 GCF_040638335.1 Nonomuraea sp. NPDC026600 | reverse complement strand
CGCCACCCACCCGAACCACTCTCGACCGACCAGCGCTGACAGCTCTGCACGTTTACCCGTACTCAGCTCTGCACTCCAAGTAGTACGCCGACACGACTGGACAGAGAGCGCCAGAACCCTAACATTCAGATATGAGGGGATTCGCTCCGAAGCCCTGTCCCAGCACGAGCCCCTGGAAACGAGGAGACGCTGCAGCGATGGACGAGCTGACACGAGAACTAGAAACAGCCACATGGCGCAAGTCCACCCGATCAGGACCCGATGGCGGCAACTGTGTTGAGGTCGCCGAACTCTCCGGAAAGCGCCGAGGCGTCCGCGACAGCAAGAACCCAGCCGGCCAGCGCTGGTCTTCGCCCCCGGCGAATGGGACTCCTTCATCGGCGGCGTGAAGGGCGGCGAGTTCGACTAATCAATCTGCCCCCAGGAAGGGAAGACCCCCCAACTCATACGGGGAGCCTTCCCTTGATCCCAAAGATTACCGAAACTCGCCGCGAGAAGAATTTAGAGCAAAGCGTTTAGCAGCGAGCCTCGCGAGGTTCCACCACGCTCGACAATCTGGTAGGCCACCAGAGCATCGTCCGTACCAGTGGCGAGGACGAGCAGAATCCGATCCCCTCCCCCCATGGCCTCCCCCACTCGAGCCGCCAGCCTGCTCAGCGCCGTCGTCGGCGTTCACGAACGTCCGCTTCGCCTTCACCACTGCGATGGGCAGACCCGGACAGTAGTCAAGCTCGTAGTCGGCGCACAGCTGCGCGCCCCGCTTCGACCTGCCTCCGGCGACCATGATCTTCCCATCCGTGATGGTGTACTCGCCGACCACCTGGCCCCGTTCCGACCCCAACTATTTCAGTTGATGTTCAACGAGCATCCGCCGGGTTTCATTCTCACGAGGAAAAGAGACCCATAGGCCACAGCCAACCGACGCCATACTCGAGCCAGGCGAAACACCCCATTCTCGAACAAAGCTCGAACGCGCCATGCCTTTCACCGCGTTTAAGCTTGTTTGTTGATGTGATGTTGATTACCGTGTGACCACGTGAGGGACGCCGCCTCCTGATCAGTTCTGGTGCAGCGAGCCGTACAAGGGGATCATCTTGGCCGACCTCGAACGCCCGGCGATGCGGTCCGTGGCGGAGCGGATCCAGCGGCTTTCGGACGAGCACTGGTGGGCACTCGATCCCTCCTGTCGCCTAATGGAGAAGGACGCGTGGGTGGGTCCCACAGGCGACCGGTTCGACGCCCAGGTCCACGCCGACCGGCGGGAGTTGCAGAACATGCTCGCGCAGGCCGTACACAGCGCCAACCAGAAGCTGGCCTCCCTTCAGGACAAGCCATGACGGAGTTCACCGGGGTGAAGCCGTCTGAATTCGACACGATGGCGAGCAAACACACCGAGGCCGCCAGGCGGCTGGAGGAGTTGGCGCAGGCTCTGCACAGTGAGTTGCAGAGCGCCGGGCTGGACACCTCTCCGGCGGCGCGGCTGAGGCAGTTGGCCGGACGGGTGACCACGCAGGCCGAGGATCTGCGGCGGCGGCAGAAACTGGTCCATGAGCTGCAGCGGCAGAAGGTCACCTTCGGCATGAGCACGGCCGCCGGGAGCTTCCTCGACATGCCTGATGGCCTGGAAGCCGCCAAGGGGCTGCTGGACGGGACACTGGCGGGTCGCGCCGCGCTGAACGCTGCGGACGGGGACGCCAGAGCGCTGGCCGAGCTGGAGAAATACGCGTCTCGGGGTGGGGATGCGGAGTTCGTGAAGGCGTTCCTGGGCACGCTGGGCGCCCGGGGCATGACGCAGCTGCCCGGCTCGCTCGCCGCGCAGTTGCGTGACGCCCGGAACGGCGGGGACTCCGATCGCGTGGCCCAGCTGTCCAGCCAAGGCAAGAAGACCCTGCGCATGCTGAGCACGGCTCTCGCCAAGTCGACCGACCCCAAGAATCCCGCGTACATGGGCGCCGGCTTCAGCAAAGACCTGGTGAAGGAGGGTCGGGCCGAGCACAAGGCCGGTGACACGAAGTATTCGGGATACCAGGCCCAAGGGCTCATCTGGCGTGCCCACGATGGGAAGCCGCCGTTCTCGAAGGAGTTCATGGAGATCGTCGGGCGTGACGTGATCGTTTATGAGCATGAGCAGCGCAAGGACCAGTGGGCGGCGAGCCAGGACCTGTTGGGCCGTACCTTCGCGGGAAGCCAGATCCCCATATTCGACCTGGCCGGCTCGTTTGGCCTTGGCAGCCTGCTGAAACCGGAAGCGTATGTGAACAGTCCAGGTATGAAGGCCGCATCATCGGTGGTGGACGATCTGTTCCACGCGGCGAAGTCGAGTCGAGAGGCGTCCCAGGCGCTACTGGACCACACCCCGGCCGGGTGGAAGGAGTCTGTGCTCGACTATCTGCTGACGACCCGGTGGGGCGCTTCCCGGTATCTGGGCGACTACAAGTCGATCAGAGACATGCTGGTCACCGCGACGACTGGCCAGGATGCGACCTCCAAGAAACTGGCCGCCGAGATGATCAAAGTCGTCGCCGATGACGTACGCGGCGCCTTCGGCAAAGGCGAGAGCGGCAACCTGGAGATCAAGAACAGAGATGCATTCGATCGTCTCGCTCCCCTGCGTTATCCCCTGGGCCGCGCGATCGCCGCCAATATCGACGAGCTCTCCCGGCTGGTCCTGAACCATGCGACCTTCGGCAAGGTCGTGGCCCAGGACATGGACTACGCGCTGGCGCTGGCGACCGCCGACGACGACGCGTTTGAGGTACTAGTGAGGGCGCAGACCGAACACATGCGGGCGGCGCTCGACACCGTGCCTCCGGTCGGTCTCGACGCCTCTAATGCCGAACGGCTCGGTTTCACGAAGTCCGATGTCAAGGAGTACGACTTCGACGGGGATGGGCGGGTCGACAAAGCTGACATTATTCAGTTCTTGACGGACCGGACCGTGGCGGAGGCTCGTCCCTTCACCCACATCGTGGAGATCCGCCGCCAGGTGCTGATCGCCCAGGGGTTGGACGAGGAGAAGGCGGACGAGGCGCTGAAGACCATGGTGATCGACGCGCTGGGGCTGCTCCCGGTGCCGGGAGCCAGGCAGGTGGGTCAGCTGGCCACGGGAGCTTTCGGCGAGCTGATCGGCAAGGAGTACGACAAGCTTGCAGGGGCCGGGTATGACGAGATTGCCAAGCAGGTCGCCCAGCAGATGTCCGAACACGGGCGGGGCTTGGACGAGACACACCGGACTCTGGCGGACAATCGGCTGGCGGTGGAGAGGCTAGCGGAACAGATGCTCGCCACGGCCATGCTGAACAAAGGTTTGTTTGACGAGTTTCCTATGAAGGGTCAGATATTCACCACCGGCACACCGCCGGCCATCAAACCCTTCGCGAAAATGAGCGCGCAGGAATACAGCGAGTTTCTTCGTTGGGTTCGGGACAAAGGTGGAAGCAGTAGTTTGCTCGATCGTTTCGGCGGCACCTTCCGCAGGACCAGCGAGGTAGACGACTATCTCGGCCTGCAGATCCCATCCTCCTCCGCTGGAGGTGGAAAATGAGGGATTCTCCCCTGCCTGTCACTCTGAGCGCTCTCGTGTTGCTCGTGGCAGCATGCACCCCAGGGAACGACATCGCCTCCACACCGGCGCCAGCCCCACAGCCGATCGTGGCTGTCCCGCCATACCTATGCAAGCTCGTCCCTGAGCAGGGGTTTCGTTTGGTAAGCGGAATAACCGGGTCTCTCGTGGGGAAAACGGCCGGCAGCGAGGAGAGCGGTGAGTGCTGGGCTCCTGACACGACCCCTTGGCCTCTTCAAGTGAACTGGCTGCAAGCGGACAGCGAGACAAGTCGGGAGCATTTGGACTTCCTAATGGACGACAGGCGTAACGTTTACACGCGGCACGACGGAGTGAAACTCCCTACCGACCTCGGTGACGGCATGACCGCCTACCTGACGAATAGCCCGTTGGCCGACCAGCCGTACCGGACGAGCGCGAAGTTCCTCTGCGGCGGCAAAGCGCGAATGATCGACATTTTCCTAGCCAAGGTTGCCAAAGGCAGGGACGCGATCAAGGACATGACCGAGCTCATGCGCATCGCCCAAAAACGCTACGGCCACCTCTACAACTGCACTCCCGGCACATAGCAAGCCGACCCGTCCAAGCCCGGCATTCCAAATTGTCCCGCCAAGGCCCACTCGCCCGACCCCGCCATCAGACACCGGTCGATCTTTGCCACACCGAGACGGATAAAACCACACCCGCCTCCCGACCCTCGGCCGCCACAACCATCAACCGCTTGCGACCATGTGCTCACACAACGTGGGACCGGCCGTCACGGCCGAGATCCCTTCCAGCTAGCGCAAAGGCCGGGGTACATGAACGAAGAGGCGGAGACTAGCGACGTGAAACTCCGCGTGGAAGCCCTCAAGGCGACAACGCGTCCCGCCAATACAGCCTCCAGCGGCTCCCGAGCCCGCCGCCGACATGCGAATCTCCCGACAGAGAGCAGCAGCAGCTGTCACTGCGGCTGCTCATGCATGGAAGGCATCCACGCCGCCATCCTCTCAACCGCGATCGCCGTAGCCCAGGTGAGAGTCGAAATGGCCGGCCTCCAGACGGCGATATCCCAGGACTTCGCGGTGCTCGGCGATGAGGTCGCAGGTCTTCGCCGGCACGCCCACGAGCACCTCTCGTCCGCTCAGTCCCTGATGCTGCGCAGATTCGACTCCCTGCAGTGCTCAGTGATCGACCTGGGACTCAGACTCGATCGGCTGCTCGACGAGAACGGCGCCTAGGATCAACGTGAGTCCCCGATCTGTACCGGGGACTCACGCGACAGCCAAGTCCCAGGGTCAGCGGGCGGCGCGGTTGACCGCGGAGATGATCGCCTTGAGCGAGGCCGTCGTGGTGTTGGCGTCGACGCCCACCCCCCACAGCACCCGCCCGTCAACGTCGCACTCCAGGTACGAGGCCGCCTTGGCGTCGGAGCCCGCGCTCATCGCGTGCTCCACGTAGTCGAGCACCCGCACCCGGATGCCCACCTTGGCGATCGCGTCGATGAAGGCCGAGATCGGCCCGTTGCCGACGCCCTCGATCTCGCGGATCTCGCCGTCGAGCCGTACGTCGGCGCCGATGCGGTCCTTGTCGTCGCCCGCCGATTCGTGGCGGTGCGCCATGAGGCTGAGGCGGCCCCAGCGGTTGCCCGGGTTGGGCAGGTATTCGTCGGCGAAGATGGCGTACATCGCGGCCGGGCTGATCTCGCCGCCTTCGGCGTCGGTGCGCGCCTGGACGACCTTGGAGAACTCGATCTGCAGCCGGCGCGGCAGCTCGAGCTGGTGGTCGGCCTTCATGATGTAGGCGACGCCGCCCTTGCCCGACTGGCTGTTGACCCGGATGACCGCCTCGTAGCTGCGGCCGATGTCCTTGGGGTCGATGGGCAGGTAGGGGACGGCCCACGTGTAGGAGTCGACCGGCACACCGGCTGCGGCGGCGTCGGCCTCCAGGTGGTCGAAGCCCTTCTTGATGGCGTCCTGGTGGGAGCCGGAGAAGGCGGTGTAGACCAGTTCGCCGCCCCACGGGTGGCGCGGGTGGACGGGCAGCTGGTTGCAGTATTCGACGATGCGGCGGACCTCGTCGATGTCGCCGAAGTCGATCTGCGGGTCGATGCCCTGGGAGAACAGGTTCATGCCCAGGGTGACCAGGCAGACGTTGCCGGTGCGCTCGCCGTTGCCGAACAGGCAGCCCTCGATGCGATCGGCGCCGGCCATGTAGCCCAGCTCGGCGGCGGCCACGGCGCTGCCGCGGTCGTTGTGCGGGTGCAGCGACAGGACGATCGAGTCGCGGTACTTCAGGTGGCGGTGCATCCACTCGATCTGGTCGGCGTAGATGTTGGGCGTGGCCATCTCGACCGTGGCCGGCAGGTTGACGATGACCTTGCGGTCGGGCGTGGGCTGCCACACGTCGTTGACCGCGTCGCAGACCTCGACGGCGTAGTCGAGCTCGGTGCCGGTGAAGGACTCGGGAGAGTACTGGAAACGTACGTCCACGTCGGTCGCGTCGGCGAGCTTCTTGACCAGCTTGGCGCCCTCGACGGCGATGGCGGTGATGCCGTCGCGGTCCTGCCCGAACACCACCCGGCGCTGCAGCGTGGAGGTGGAGTTGTAGAGGTGCACGATGGCCTGCTTGGCGCCCTCGATCGACTCGAAGGTGCGCTCGATCAGCTCGGGCCTGGCCTGGGTCAGGACCTGGATCACCACGTCGCCGGGGATCCGGTCCTCTTCGATGATCTGCCGGATGAAGTCGAAGTCGGTCTGGCTGGCGGCCGGGAAGCCTACCTCGATCTCCTTGTAACCCATCTTCACCAGCAGCTCGAACATCTGCAGCTTGCGGTGGGCGTCCATCGGGTCGATCAGGGCCTGGTTGCCGTCGCGCAGGTCCACGGCGCACCATCGCGGCGCTTCGGTGATGACCTGATCAGGCCAGGTGCGATCGGTCAAACGGATCGGCTCGTACGCCTGATAACGCTGGAAAGGCATGGGGCTGGGCTGCTGAGCGGTCATGTCGGGAGCTCCTCGTCGGTCGAAAGAAAAGCGGCCGACGCGCATGGCTCGCTCCGCGGCGAGGGAGCCGGCCTTAGTGGCCCCCGCCGCGGCAGCTAAGAAGGAGGCCACGCAGCATGTCTTGCACGTTACCAGAGGTCTCGCCGTAAACCGTCCCCGATCTCAGATGATGAGAACCGACAGGCAGGTGACGCAGCCCTCCAGTTTCTCGAACTCTGAGATGTCCACCAGCGTCACGTTCAGCCCGCGTTCCTGGAGCATCGCGCAGGTTCGGGGCGCGGAGGCGGCCATCAGCACGCGGTCGCCGCCCAGCAGCACCACGTGCGCCCCCGACTCCTCGGCGGGCACCAGGAGTCCCGGCAGGTCCACGCGGGCGGGGTCGCCGATGAGCGTGCCGTCGGGCAGCGCCGTGACGGCCGATTTCAGGTGCAGCACGCCGTTCAGGTCGACGGGCACCACATGCCGCTCCGGCAGCAACGCGCTGAGCTGGGTGATCCCCTCGTCGTTGGTCCTGCCCGACCTGCCGACGTACACGGTCCTGCCGACCTGCAGGACGTCGCCGCCGTCGAGCGTGCCGGGCTGCGCGATCCTGACGGACTTGATCCCGAGCTCCCGTACGAGGGCCGCCACGGAGACCACCTCGGGCCGCCGCTCCTTCGCCCCCGGCCTGGTCAGTACGGCCAGCCGGTCGGAGACCACGACCATGTCCTCGACGAAGGGCCCGTCGGGCAGGTCGTCGGCCGGCTCCACGTGACGTGCCTCCCAGCCGGCCCCCTCCAGCGCGGCGACGTAGCGTTCGTGCTGTTCCAGGGCCTGTTGGTGGTCGACCGGTTCGCGCTCCAGGTGCGTGACGATGCCCTCGGAGATCCGGGGTCCGGGCTTTCTTACCAGCGCGATACCAGGCATAGGGCGTGTTCTATCACGTAGTCACTAAAGTCTTGGACATGCGGGATAACGAGATTCTCACCAGGATCAGTGATCTGGTCACCGAAGAGCACGAGCTGCGGAGCAGGCTGTCGGCGGGCGAGGTCAGCTCGGACGAGGAACACGCCCGGGTCAGGGAGCTGGAGGTGGCTCTCGACCAATGCTGGGACCTGCTCAGGCAGCGCAGGGCGAGGAGGGACGCCGGCGAGAACCCGGACGGCGCCGCGGCCCGCCCGGCCGGCGAGGTGGAGAACTACCGGCAGTGACCGGGAAAAGGGCCGGATCTCACGCCCGAGTTTCCCTGATGTTAAGCGGACGTTAGATCTAGCCCGTCTCCCCTTGTCCGAACAACCTTCTGCGGAGAGGCTCTGGCCTGCACCCACTCCCCCCAGGAGGTAAACCGTGAGCAAACCCCGCGTGCCGTGGAAAGCAGTAATCGGCGGCTCTATCGGCAATCTGGTCGAATGGTACGACTGGTTCGTCTACAGCAGTTTCGCCGTCTACTTCGCTGCCTCCTTCTTCCCTGAGGGCAACAGCACCGCCCAGTTGCTCAACACCGCGGGCATCTTCGCCGTGGGCTTCTTCATGCGCCCGATCGGCGGCTGGCTGCTCGGCAGATACGCCGACACCAAGGGCCGCAAGGCCGCGCTGACCATGACGGTCACGCTGATGTCGCTGAGCGCCCTGCTGATCGCCATCGCCCCGACGTACGCGTCGGTCGGCTACTTCGGCGCCGTGGTCCTGCTGATCGCCCGCCTCCTGCAAGGCATCTCCGTAGGTGGTGAGTACGCGGCCAGCGCCACGTACCTGACGGAGGCCACTCCGGCGGGCAAGCGCGGCTTCGCCTCCAGCTTCCAGTACGTCTCGATGACCGCGGGCCAGCTCGTCGGCCTGGGCCTGCAGATCATCCTGCAGAACACGATGACCAAGGAGGCGCTCAACTCCTACGGCTGGCGCATCCCGTTCGTCGTCGGCGCCCTGGGCGCGGCGGTCGTGTTCTACCTGCGGCGCAACCTCCTGGAGACCGAGGCGTACGACGAGGAGGAGCAGGACGAGAAGGTCGGCAAGAGCGAGCGCGGCACCATCAAGGCGCTGCTCGAGCACAAGAAGGAAGCGATGCTGGTCATCGCCCTGACCATGGGCGGCACGGTCGCGTACTACACCTACACGACCTACCTCACCAAGTACCTGGTCAACACGGCGCACCTGCCGAAGGAGACCGCGGCGCTGGTCAGCTTCTCCGCGCTGTTCATCTTCATGTGCATTCAGCCGCTCGCCGGCGGGCTCTCCGACAGGATCGGCCGCAGGCCGCTGCTGATCACGTTCGGCATCGGGTCGATGCTCGGCACCGTGCCGCTCATGACCGGGCTGTCCACCGTCTCCGGCTTCACCGGCGCGTTCGTCCTGTCGCTCATCGGCCTGATCATCATCACCGGCTACACCTCGATCAACGCGGTGGTCAAGGCGGAGCTGTTCCCGACGCACATCCGGGCGCTCGGCGTGGCCCTGCCGTACGCCATCGCGAACGCCCTGTTCGGCGGCACGGCGGAGTACGTCGCCCTGTGGTTCAAGTCGGCCGGCATCGAGTCCGGCTTCTACTGGTACGTCTCCGGTTGCGCGGCCGTGTCGCTCGTGGTCTACCTGACCATGCGCGAGACGCGCGACGCGGCGCTCACCCGCGCGGAGCGGGAGGGAGCGGCGGAGTCGGTCCCCGTCCGGGCCTAATCTGGCCTGATGCGAGTTCTTCTGGTCGAAGACGACGATCGGCTCGCCTCCGCGCTCACCACGGCCCTCGCGCGCCACGGCCACCAGGTCGTGCGCGCGGGGCTGGCAGTCGACGCCCTCCGCCTGGCGGGGGGCGTCGACTTCGTCCTGCTGGATCTGGGCCTGCCCGACATGGACGGGCTCGAGGTGCTGCGCCGCCTGCGCCGGGTGTCGGCCGTACCGGTCATCGTGGTGACCGCCCGTACGGAGGAGCGCGAGGTGCTCCGCGGCCTGCGGTCCGGGGCCGACGACTATCTGGTCAAGCCGTTCCGCACGGTCGAGCTGATGGCGCGCATGGAGGCCGTGATGCGCAGGGGCACCCGGCCGATGCCGACCCGCGACAACGTGGTGAGCGTCGGCGACGTGCGCATCGACCTGGAGTCCAGGCAGGTCACCGTGTCGGGTGAGCACGTGACGCTGACCAGGCGCGAGTTCGACGTGCTCGCCCTGCTGGCCCGTGAGCCGGGCGTGGTGCGCAGCCGCGAGGAGATCCTGGACGAGGTCTGGGGTGACCCGCTGCTGTCGGCCTCCCGCTCCCTCGACGTGCACGTGGCCGGGCTGCGGTCGAAGACCGGCCGCCCGCACCTGGTCGAGACGCTGCGCGGCACCGGCTACCGCCTGGGGTCCACGGCGTGAACTCCCGCTTGGTGGTCACGTTCACCACGCTGATCGTGTTCCTCATCGCGGCGCTGGCGGTGCCGCTCGGCTTCGCCTACGCCTCGCACCGCACGAACCGTCTGCTGCTCGACCGCCGCGCCGACGCCACCCGTTTCGCCGAACTGGCCGACCAGGCCGCGCGCGACGGCGACCGTACGGCGCTGACGGCCGAGGTCGTCCGCTACGCCGACCTGTACGGCGCGGCCATCCGCGTACGCGACAGGGACGGCACGATCCTGGTCACGGCCGGCCACTTCGACGGCGACGACCAGGAGGAGACCCGGCTGGCCCTGGGCGGCCGGACGACCGAGGACCTGCCCACGATCAGCCCGTTCGGCCCCTCGACGGTGCTGCTGGCCGAGCCGGCGGGCAGGGACGCGCAGTTGTCCGGCGTGGTGCTGCTCCAGGCCCGCACCGACCAGTCGCGGCTGGACGTCTCGCTCGTCTGGGGCGCGCTGGCGCTGGGCGCGCTGATCGCCTTGGGCTACTCGGTGCTGGCGGCCAGGCAGTTGGCCCGCTGGATCCTGCGCCCGGTGACCGAGCTCGACCGCACCACCCGGGCCATCGCGGAGGGTCACCTCGACGCGCGGGCCCATCCGGGCTCGGGGCCCTCGGAGCTGCAGCGGCTGGAGGAGCGGTTCAACGCGATGGCCGACGCGGTGTCGGGCGCGATGGAGCGGCAGCGGGCGTTCGTGGCCGACGCCTCGCACGAGCTGCGTACCCCGCTGACCGTGCTCGGGCTGCGGCTGGAGAACCTGGAGCCGCACCTGCGCGCGGACGGCAGCACCGAGTTCGAGGAGGCCATGGGCGAGCTCGACCGGCTGGCGCTGCTGGTGGAGGACCTGCTGGCGCTGGCCAGGGTGGAGGCGGGTGTGGGCAGCGAGACGAAGGAGATCGAGCTGCGGCCCCGGCTGGCGGTGTGGCGGGAGGTCTATCCGGCCAAGGATCTCACCCTGCGGGTGGAGGTGCCGGAGATGTCGCTGGTGCCGGAGGCGGCGGCCAGGGTGGCGGACATCGCGCTCGACAACGCGCAGAAGTTCGTGCCCGCGGGCGGCACGGTGACGGTCACGCTCTCCGACGGCGTGCTGCGGGTCGCCGACGACGGGCCGGGGCTGGGCGAGGAGGAACGGGCCGACGCGCTGGGCCGGTTCTGGCGGTCGGGCGCGCACGCCAACGTGCCGGGCAGTGGGCTGGGCCTGGCCATCGCCACCGAGCTGGCCAGGTCGTGCGGGGCCACGTTGAGCCTGCTGGCCGCCGTACCCCATGGGCTGGTCGTGGAGTTGCGGCTGGCTCAGCCGTACACGGACTTGTAATAGCGGGCGGCGCCGGGGTGCAGGGGGACGACGCCGGTGCCGATGGCGTAACGCTTGTCGAGACGGCCGCCCGGCGCCGAGGGGGCCTGGAGGCGGTCGCGGGCGCTGAAGAGCGTCTCGGTGACCGTATAGGCGACGTCATCGGACAGGGCCTGGCGGCAGACCAGATAGCTGGGCGTGCCGACGGTCGGGACCGGTCTCACGCTGCCGTACACGCCCGCCGGGATGGCGGCGTGCTCATAGACCGGGCCGTACGTACGGCGCAGCACCGGCACCAGCGGCTCCAGCGGGACGACCCTGATGCCGCTGAGCGAGGCGAGCGCGGGGGTGGGGACGCCGCCCGACCAGAAGAACGCGTCGATCCCGCCCTCGTCGAGCGCCCTGATCGACGCGTCCAGGCCCAGCCTGAAGACGACGTGATCCCGTACCCCGGCCGCGTCGAGCACCCGCACGGCGGTCACGGCGGTGCCCGAGCCCTCGGCACCGATGGAGACCTTTCGCCGGGTCAGGTGCTTGGCGGCGGAGATGTCGGAGTCGGTGCGGACCACCAGGTGGACATAGTTCATGTACATCCTGGCCAGCGCGGCGACAGGCTGGTGGCGCACCCGCACGGCGTCGTCGGCGCTGTCGGCGAGCGAGAACCCGACGTCGGCCCGGCCCTCGGCCAGCATGGTCAGGTTCTGGACGCTGGCCGCCGTCTTGAACACCTCGACCGTGAACCCGTCGCGCCGCAGCTCGGCCGCGAACCTGTCGCCCAGGATCTCGTACGGCCCGCCCGACAGCCCGGTCGCCAGCCGCAGCGGGGGCAGCCCCATACCGCCGGTCGAGCACCCGGCAGCGCCCATCGCGGCGAGCGCGAGAAAGACACGGCGGGACATCGGCACAGGTTCACGTTATCGAATCACGCAGAATGGACAATGTGACCGAACGGGACGCACACCTTCGAATCTCCGCAGAGCTAATGATGTTCCTGCCCGTGAGCCGGCGCCGTGAGCGCCAGCGGATCGCCATCGGCGGCAGCTCGACTCTGGGACACCACGTGGAGTCGGCCGGCATCCCGCTGACCGAGGTCGGGCCGATGACCGTCGCCGGGCGCGGCGTCGGCCCCTCCTACCAGCCCACCGCGGGCGACGTCATCGAAGTACGGCCGGTGCCCAGGCCGCAGCCGCTGCCGCGCGAGCCGCGCTTCCTGCTGGACGTGCACCTGGGCACCCTGTCGCGGCGGCTGCGGCTGCTCGGCCTCGACGCGGCCTACCACAACGACATGGACGATCCGGCCCTGGTGGTACAGGCGAACGAGGAGCGCCGGGTGCTGCTGACCCAGGACCGCGGCCTGCTGCGCCGCCGCGCGCTGTGGCTGGGCGCCTACGTCCGCGGCTCACGCCCCCAGGACCAGCTACGCGACCTGCTCGAACGGTTCGCACCGCCACTGCGCCCGTGGACACGATGCACGGCCTGCAACGGCGAACTGGCCCCGGTGCCGAAGCGCGAGGTGCTGCCACTGCTGGAGGCGGGCACCCGGCACGGCTACGACGCCTACGGCCGATGCGGGGACTGCGGCCACGTCTACTGGCACGGCGCCCACAGCGGCCACCTGGAGGAGATCGTCCGGTCGGCGCGGCAGTGGGCGGCTACGGGGTGACGCAGGGGTCGAACTGCTCTATCTCGGGCAGGTACCGCCGCCAGTCGGCCACGCTCAGCGTGCCGCCCTGAGTGGCTCGGGCTTCGCGCCCTCGGGCTGCCGACGGTGATCGTGATGGAGGTCGGCTGCTCCTGCGAACGACCGCGCGTGCAGCATCTCAAGCCGTTCACCCGCAGCGCCAACGATCAGGGCAGAAGATCAGCTGGCCTGTCCAGCAAAGTAAGGCGGGGTAGCGACCGCGAACATTTTCCCGCCGTAGCGGTGTCACTCCAGGACATGGCGACTGTCTTGATACTTGTAGAGAAGGTTTCAGCCAGCCGCACCCTTCGGAGCTCTGTTGACTATAATTCAGGTCATGACGACGATTCCGTTGGCTGACGCGAAGGCCAGGCTGTCTGCGGTGCTGGATGAGGTTCGGGACACCCATGAGCGGGTGGTGATCACTCGTAATGGCCGGCCGGAGGCGGTGATCATGTCGGTGTCTGATCTGGAGGCGCTTGAGGAGACGCTGGACCTCCTATCGACTCCTGAGGCGCTCCAGGAGATCCGAGAGGCTGAAGCCGAGATCGCCCGTGGTGAGGCGATCGGTGCGCAGGAGCTGAGGCGCCTGATGGCCGAACGGGCGCGTGCGGAGGGAGCTGGCAGGTGAGCGACGACGCCTACACGCTGTCGCTGGCTCCGTCGGCACGCCGCGCCCTGGTGGAGGGTCCACCCAAGGGTCTGCCGTTCGAGGTGGCAGCTGCCGTGACTGAGTTCCTCACCGGCCCGTTGCTGGAGAACCCGCACCGGGTCGGCAAACCTCTCGCGCGTGAACTTGAGGGCTACCACTCCGCGCGCCGTGGTCCCTACCGCGTGGTCTACCGGATCGATGAGAAGGCCGACGTGGTCCATGTCGTTCGCATCGACCACCGCGCTGACGTCTACCGCCCTCGATGACCGCTGATAGGCGGTGAGCCTCGCCTGGGTTGCCGTCACCGTTGCCGTCAAAGGCCGCTACCGAACCGCTACACTCCGAATGGAGGCCAGGTAGAAGCCATGCAGCACGACCCGTAAACCGCTCGAAATCGGTTCTGCCGCACACCTACCATGTGCTGGCAGGTAGCACGCCGGTGCTGGTACACAATTCCGGTCCCGCGGCCCGGACTTGGGTGAGCACTGGAAGCCGAAGGCCGCATCGCAGGTTTGCGGAACGGGTGGATGTGAAAAGGTCCCTCGCTCATGTCGTTGGTAGTGGGCCCGCCTCGGCGCAGGTTGCCGGCAGCGTGGCGGGAGAGGTGTTCCCAGCCGTCGGGGGCTTCGGTGTTGGCTAAGCGGATGTCGTACTCGTCGCCGATCGGAGGTAGCGCGGCTCGGTCCCCGCGCTGGGGGCTCACTCGCTCACCTGGGGCATGGGGACGGGGCCGAGGTCGCCTTCCGGTTCGCGGGTGAGGATCGCCAGCAGGGCGGGGTCCGCGTAGATCTCCGCGCTGTGCCGCCACTGGGTCAGCAGGAGCGCGATCGGAGCGAGGTTGTCCAGGGCCACCGCGCCGCGTGCCGTGTCCACCAGCTCGGCTAGGAGCGTGTCCACATCCTCGGCGGGCAGGAAGGTGCTCCACGGCAGAGCCTCAGGCAGGGCCTGGCGCAGAGCCTCGATGTTCTCGGTGCGGACCAGCCCGGCGAGCAGGCGCGAGGTGAAGTCCACGACCGTGGCATCCCGCTCCATCTGCTCGACCCGCATCAGAGCGAGGTCCCCGGCGTCGCGCCGCCGCAGCCGCAGCGCCCGGACGGCGTCGAGCCTCCGCGTGGTCGCGGCCGGGTGGTGGAGTAGTTCGCTGAAGGGCACGACCTCGTAGGCCTCAGGCATGACATCCACAGTAGCTCGGATGTTGGCTGGCGATAGAGGAGACGCAAGGCACGCCTGCAGATTGGTCCAGTCCTCTGACGGCAACGGTGACGACAACACCCCCGGACCCTTAACAGTGGGCTACCGGCTGACGCAGGGGTCGAACCTGTCGGATTCCGGCAGGTAGCGCTGCCACTCCCGCTCGGTCAGCGACCGGCCGGCGCGGCGGCAGACGGCGGCCGCCACTTTGCCGTCGTCCAGCGGGAACGTCCGCACCACGCCGTCGGGCATGGCGCTGTAGAGCGTGCGGCCGTCGGCGCTGAAGGCCACTGACCCGTTGCCCAGTGGGATCTTCTTCTGCCCGTCGAAGACCAGGCCGAGAGACAGTCTGCTGGGCACGTCCCAGAGCCTGACCCGGTCGCCGTCCTCGTACGTGGCGATGGTGCGGCCGTCAGGCGACCAGGCGATCTCCTCGATCGCGCTGCCCGGCGCGGCGGGGAACGCGGCGACGGGCGCCTTCAGGTCCGCGTCCCACAACGTCATCCGGTCGGGCCCGGAGAAGGCGACGAGCCTGCCGTCAGGGCTGAAGGCGTGGGTGCCGTTCAACCGGCCGAGCCCCTCGGAGATCGGCAACCGGGCACCGGTCGCCGGGTCGATGGGCTGGGGCGCCACGCCGGCCAGCAACAGCCTGCCGTCAGAGCGGAAGTCGAGCGCGCCGGGGCCGGGCACGGCAGCTCGGGTGGGGGTGCCCTTCGCCAGGTCCCACAGCTCGAGAGGGGCGCCGGTGCCGTCGGGCCTCTGGGGGGAGACGGCCAGCGTACGGCCGTCAGGGCTGAAGGCCACGTCGTCCACGCCCGCGACCTTCAGTTTGTCGAGCACGCGGCCAGTGCGCGGGGCCACGATCCGGGTGCCCGACTCGTCGCCGACGGCCAGTCACCCGCCGTCCCGGCTGAAGGCTAGCGCGGGGTCGCGGCCGATGACGTCGACGGGCGGCCCGAGCGGGCTCCTGGTCGCCACGTCCCACAGCCGGGTCTCCCCGGGCCCCGTGATGGCCACCGTGCGCCCTCCCGGCCCCAGCAGTGCCTCCCCCTCAGGGGTTCCCTTGGTCAGCGGCTGGTCGAACAGCATGGACACGTCCACAGTGTCGATCACGCCGTTGTCCGACTGGTAGCGCAGCACGCGGTCGGCCTCGTCGAAGTGGACGCCGAAGATGTCCCCCGGCAGGTCGCGCTCCAGGACGACCTGCCATCCGAGGCGCCGCCACACCACGAGCTCTCCCAGAAGGGTCCAGCCCGCGACGTAGCGGTCGCCGAAGCCGAAGGCTGCATACCTGTCGTCTCCCCCGTAGCGTCCTCCGATCAGGTCTCCGCCTGGGACGGGTCCAGGCGCGCATCCGCGGCTCGCCCGGCGGCAGCGGATTCTCGCTGACCGTGAGCGCACGCCCGTCGTCGCTGAGGCTCACGCTCGTGACGTCCGCCTTGGCGGGGAGCCGGGGCGCGGGTAGCCGTTTGCCGGTGCGCAGGTTCCAGAGCTCGACCTTGCCGTGCCCGGTGGACACGACGCCGACGCCGCGCGCCGGGTCCACCGCGTCGAGCCCCGCCCCCGATCCGGCGGTCAGCCGCTTGCGGGTGGCCACGTCCCAGGCGCGCTCGGCGCCGCCGGTGCCCTCGGGCACCAGCAGGGTGCGACCGGTACGGTCGAAGGCCAGCATCCCCTGTGCCGCGGGCATCACGAACCCACCGCCGAACATGCCGCCGATCGCCGTGCCCGCCATCACGTCCCAAAGGCGCACGCCCTTGTCCTCCAGCACGGCGAGCGTCCGCCCGTCGGGACCGAGCGCGACCTGGCTCACGACCGTGCCCACGCCGGAGAACTCGCGGAGCAGGCCGTGCGTGCGTACGTCCCAGAGCCGCACCCGGCCCTCCTGGACCGCCGCCAGCGTGCGTCCGGTGTCGTTCAGGCCGTAGACACTGCTCGGACTGGCGTAGGGGTCGGTGAAGACGTCGCTCGCCGGCCTGGACAGCGACTCGTACAACGCGCCGCGCGTCTCGGCGAGGTCAGGGCTCAGCCGCCAACCCGCGACGGTCAGCAGCCTCGCCAGTCGCGGGTCGCTCTCCCGCAGGTCGGCGGCCTGCAACGTGAGCGACCTGGCCAGTGCGTCGTCACGCTGCCTGCCCGACTTCCTGCGCAAGTACTCGGCCGTCCCCAGGCCACCCAGGGCCGCCACCAGCAGGACGGCCAGCGCCGCCGCGAGCAGCCCGCGCCGCCTGGACTGCCGCCTGGCCTGGCCGGCCGCGGCGTCGAGGAACTCGCGTTCCTTCCTGGCCAGCGTGAGGTCCTTGCGCTCGGTGGCCGCCCAGTGGAGCGTCCGGTCGAGGCTGGAGCCGTGCAGCAGGTCTCCGGGTTTCCTGCCGTGGCCGTCCCAGAGCCGGGCCGCCTCCACCAGCCGCCGGTGTACGGGCAGACCGTCGCGATTGTCGGCCACCCAGGCGCGCAGGCGGGGCCACGCCTGGACCAGGGCGGGCTTGGTCAGCTCGTACGTGTCGCCGGTCCGCCTCACGAGGCCCGCCGCGCCGAAGAAGGTGAGCAGCGCGTCGACGGCCTCGGTCTCGGGCAGTTCGTCGCGGGTGACCGGCCGGAGCGAGCCGTCGCCGTCGAGCATGCGCAGGAGGATCTCGGGCACGGCCGCCTGTTCGGCCCCGGAGAGCTCGCCGTACCGCTCCTCCGCGACGGCGCCCAGGTCGGGCTCGGCAGTGCTCCTGAGCGGGCTGGCGAGCGAGCCGCCGCGAGACAGCGGGTCGCCGCCGGTTTCGTCGGTTTCGTCGGTTTCGCCCAGCAGGCTCAGGAGGATGTCGCGGGCCGTGGGCCGGTCGGCGGCCTCCCGTACGAGCACGGCGGACACCAGCGGCCCGAGCGGGTCGGCCAGGCCGGCGAGGTCGCCGGTACCGGGGCGGAAGTCCATCACGTCGGCGACCACCGCGACCGGGTCGCGTACCGCGATCGCGTCCGCACCCCGGGCGGCGAACAGCACCACCAGCCCCCACGCCCACAGATCCGCCGCGGCCGTCGCGCCCCGCCCGGTCAGGACCTCCGGCGCCATGTAGTTGGGCGTGCCCATGACCGGGCCGGTGGTCGTCGGCCCGGCCTCGGGCGCCACGCCGAAGTCGATCACCCGGGGACCGTCGGGCCCGAGGATGATGTTGTCGGGCTTGAGGTCGCGGTGCACGACGCCGGCCTGGTGGATGGCCGTCAGCGCGGTCGCCACACCGATCGCCAGGCGCCGCAGCGTGTCACCCTCGTAGGGCCCGTGCTCGGCGATCACCTGCCCCAGGTTGGGGCCGGGCACGAACTCGCTGACGATGTACGGCTCGGCCACCTCGATGACTCTGGCCGTGCAGAACGAGGCCACCCGCTCGGCCGCCGCCGCCTCCTTGGCCAGCCTGGCCCGCGACTCGGGATCGTCGACCCTGGGCACCTTGACGGCGACGCGCTCCCCCGCCTCGCCGTACGCCTCGTAGACGACGCCCTGGCCACCGGCGCCCAGCCGCCCCGCGAGCCAGTAACGGCCCAACCGGTGCGGGTCAGAGGGAGTAAGCGGAGTCATCAGGTATGTAATTCTTGTCGATATTGCCAGAGATATTGCCCCAAGGCGTAGGAAGGCCGCGTGGAATTACCCGCGTGTCCGTGGGCGTGCTCGGCGAGGACGAGGCACGTACACGCTGGCCATCGGCGAGGAGCAGCTCGACGTCGACCGCTTCAGATCGCTGGTGGAGCGGGGCGCGTACGAGGAGGCGCTTCGCATCATGGGTCCGCTCGAGGTGCGCGACGGCGACGGCGACCGCACCCCGACCGCGCCCAAGCACCGCGACCTGCTGGCGATGTTCGTGCTCAACGCGCGCCGCCCGCTCACCGTGGGACGGCTGCGCCACCTGCTGTGGCCGCGTGAGGGCCTCGGGCAGCCGGCCGCGTTCGAGGCCGAGCGCGCCCTGCTCAGCTGCCTCAAGGCGGCGGAGAACGATCGCGACGCCGCCGACGTGCTCCGCGTGCTGGGCGCGGTCCTGCACCGCGCGGGCCGCCTCGACGAGGCCGCGGAACGCCTCCAGACCGCCGCCGGCCACCTCGCGACACTCGGCGACCGCTACCGGCGGGCCGACACGCTCCTGGACCTCTCCTCGGTACGGCTGGCGCAGCGCGCGGTCCCCGACGCCAGGACGGCCGCCGAGACGGCCAGAGGCATCGCCATACGGCTCGGCGACCGGCTGCTCGACGCGTACGCCCTGCTGGCCCTCGCCCGGGTGAACCAGGCGGAGGGCGCGGCGGAGCGGGCCGGAGAGCTGGCGGGGGCGGCGCTGACGGTCTTCGAGGCGCTGGGGGACGATCTGGGCCGGTCACAGGCGCTTCCCCTGGTGGGATAGCGCGACCTGCGTGCGGGAGCAGGAACCACCAGAAACCAACTCGACATTCTCCCGCAACATCGTGGAAACGGCCGGTTCCTAAAGTCCGGCCATGCGGCTAACCCCACACGAGCAGGAGCGCCTGCTCATCCATGTCGCCGCCGGGGTGGCCCGGCAGCGTCAGGCCAGGGGCCTGCGGCTCAACCACCCCGAGGCCACCGCGATCATCGCGTCGTTCCTGATGGAGGGGGCCAGGGACGGGCGGACCGTGGCCGATCTGATGGAGGCGGGACGCTCGGTGCTCGGCCGGGACGACGTCATGGAGGGGGTGCCCGAGATGCTGGACTCCGTACAGATCGAGGCGACCTTCCCCGACGGCACCAAGCTGGTCACCGTACACAGGCCGATCCCGTGACCGCGGACGCGGCCGGTGGCCGCGCGCAGGACGGGCCGGTGATCCCGGCCGAGACCGGTGGCCGCATGCAGGCCGATCCCGTGATTCCGGGCGAATACCTGCATCCCGCCGATGACATCCCGTTGAATCCGGGGCGGCCGCGGGTGACGGTCCGGGTGGTCAACATCGCCGACCGGCCGGTACAGGTCGGGTCGCACTACCACTTCGCCGCCGCCAACCCCGGGCTGGCCTTCGATCGTGACGCCGCCTGGGGGATGCGGCTCGATGTGCCCGCGGGCACCGCGATCAGGTTCGAGCCGGGGGTCGAGCGCGACGTGACCCTGGTGCCGATCGCCGGGCGCCGCGTGGTGCCCGGCCTGCGACCGGAATGGGCGGGCCCCCTCGATGGCTGACATCTCCCGTACGCGCTACGCCGCCCTGTACGGCCCCACCACGGGCGACCGCATCAGGCTGGCCGACACCGACCTGTTCATCGAGGTCACCGAGGACCTGTCCGTGGGCCCGGCCGGAGCCGGGGACGAGGCGGTGTTCGGCGGCGGCAAGGTGATCCGCGAGTCGATGGGACAGGCCAGGACGACCCGGGCCGAGGGCGCGCCGGACCTGGTCATCACGGGCGCGGTGATCCTCGACCACTGGGGCGTGGTCAAGGCCGACATCGGCGTCACCGGCGGCCGGATCTCCGCCATCGGCAAGGCCGGCAACCCCGACACCATGGACGGCGTCGACATCGTCATCGGCCCGTCCACCGAGATCCTGAGCGGCAACGGCAAGATCCTCACCGCGGGCGCCGTCGACTCCCACGTACACCTCATCTGCCCGCAGATCCTCGACGAGGCGATCGGCGCGGGTGTCACCACGATCGTCGGCGGCGGCACCGGACCGGTCGAGGGCACCAAGGCCACCACGGTCACCGGCACCTGGTACCTGTCCCGGATGCTGGAGTCGCTCGACTCCTACCCGCTCAACTTCGCCCTGCTCGGCAAGGGCAACACGGTGAGCGCCGAGGGCCTGCTCGAACAGCTCGAGGCGGGCGCCTCGGGGTTCAAGCTGCACGAGGACTGGGGCACCACGCCGTCGGCGATCGACGCCTGCCTGACCGTGGCCGACGCGAACGGCGTACAGGTGACGATCCACACCGACACCCTCAACGAGGCCGGGTTCGTCGAGTCGACGCTGGCCGCCATCGGCGATCGGACGATCCACGCCTACCACACAGAAGGGGCGGGAGGCGGGCACGCGCCCGACATCATCAGGATGGCGTCCTTCGCCAACGTCCTGCCCTCCTCCACGAACCCCACCAGGCCCCACACCATCAACACCCTCGACGAGCACCTCGACATGCTGATGGTCTGCCACCACCTGAACCCGTCGATCCCCGAGGACCTGGCCTTCGCCGAGTCCCGCATCAGGCCCACCACGATGGCCGCCGAAGACGTCCTGCACGATCTGGGGGCGATCTCGATGATCGGCTCGGACTCGCAGGCGATGGGCCGGGTCGGCGAGACGATCATCCGTACCTGGCAGACGGCGCACGTCATGAAGCGCCGCCGTGGCGCCCTGACCGGCCCCGCGGACAACCTCCGCGCCCGCCGCTACGTCGCGAAATATACGATCTGCCCGGCCGTCGCCCACGGCCTCGACGCCGAGCTCGGCTCCGTCGAACGCGGCAAGCTCGCCGACCTCGTCCTCTGGGACCCGGCGTTCTTCGGCGTCAAGCCCACCCTCGTGCTCAAGGGCGGCGTGGTGGCCTGGGCCCAGATGGGCGACGCGAACGCCTCCATCCCCACGCCGCAGCCGGTGCTGCCGCGCCCGATGTTCGGCGCCGCCCCCGTCACGGCCGCCGCCACCTCGCTGCACTTCGTCTCACCACTCGCTCTCGACGCCGGCCTCGCCGACCGCCTCGCGGTCCGCCGCCGCCTCGTCCCCGTGGCGGACGTACGGGGGCGTGGCAAGGACACGATGCCGCTCAACGACGCGCTCCCCCGGATCGAGGTGGCCCCGGACACGTTCGAGGTCCGCGTGGACGGCGACCTGATCGAGCCCGCACCCGTCGAAACGCTCCCGATGACCCAGCGCTACTTCCTTTTCTGAGATGAACCCCGCGCTCCTGCTCCTCACCGACTCCCGTCTCCCGGCCGGCGGCCACGCCCACTCGGGCGGCACCGAACAGGCGATCGCCACAGGGGCGGTCCACGACCTGGCCTCCCTTGCCGCCTTCCTGAGGGGCCGACTGCACACGTCCGGGCACGTCGCCGCCGCCCTCGCCGCCGCAGCCTGCGCTTTGAGCGCCACCGGCTCCCCTGCCACCTTGTGGGATCCGCTGGATGCGGAGGCCGACGCCAGGACCGCCTCCCCCGCCCAGCGGGACGCCTCCAGGACCCAGGGCAGGCTGCTTCTGCGGGTGGCCCGCCGCCTGTGGCCGTCGCCTGCGCTCGACGGCCTGGCGCAGGCCGTACCGAATCCCCATCACCCCATCGCGCTCGGCGCGGCGGCACACGCGGCGGGAGCGTCACCCGAGGACGCCGCCCTGGCGGCGGCCTACCACGCGATCACCGGTCCGGCCACGGCGGCGGTCCGGCTGCTCGGTCTGGACCCGGTAGCGGTCCACGGCCTGCTGGCCGATCTGGCCCCAGACCTCGCCACCACAGCCACCACAGCGGCCACAGCGGCCACAGCGGCCACAGCGGCCACAGCGGCCACAGCCAATATGCCAGCCCGGGCCACCGAATCCCCTGGGACATCGGGCATCCCCCTCGCCGACCGGCTATGGGCCGAGCTGCCCGCGAGGTCCGCCCCCGCGCTGGACCTGTTGGCCGAGCGGCATGCGGGCGCCAAGGTCAGACTGTTCGTCTCCTAGGAAGGACAACGCCATGGGCGCCAATCACGACGACCACCACCACGCCCCGGACCACCACGGCAGAGCGCTCCGCCTCGGGGTGGGCGGGCCGGTGGGCAGCGGCAAGACGGCCCTGGTCGCGGCCCTGTGCCGGACGCTCGGCGGCTCCTTGCGCCTGGGCGTGGTCACCAACGACATCTACACCACCGAGGACGCCGACTTCCTGCGCCGGGCCGGCGTGCTCGACCAGGAACGCATCCTGGCCGTCGAGACCGGCTGCTGCCCCCACACCGCCATCCGCGACGACATCGCCGCGAACCTCGACGCCGTGGAGACCTTGGAGGACAGGTTCGGCCCGCTCGACCTGGTGATCGTGGAGAGTGGCGGGGACAACCTGACGGCGACGTTCAGCCGTGGCCTGGCCGACAGGCAGATCTTCGTTCTCGACGTGTCAGGTGGCGACAAGGTGCCCCGCAAGGGCGGCCCGGGGGTGACCTCGGCCGACCTGCTGGTGATCAACAAAACGGACCTGGCGCCGCTGGTGGACGCCGACCTGGACGTGATGGCCCGTGACGCGGCGGCGGTCCGCGGGGACAAGCCGGTCCTGTTCACGTCGATCAGGCAGGACCCCTCGGCGTCGGCCGTGGCGGCCTGGGTCTCGGAACAGGCCCATTCCTGGCCCCACGAGCCCGTCCCAGCGGCATGACCCACCCCGCCCCATGACCAGCAGCGCCCCCCTGCCGAACACCGCGGCAGAGACCACGTCAGGCGCCCAGGCAGGCACGTCGGCAGACCCCGCCGCGGTGGGTGCCGCCGGTTCCGTCGTAGTAAGTGCCGTCGCGGCCGGTGCCGTTGTCGGGCGGCGGGCGATGGCCGCTCGGGCGGCTGTCGGGACCTCCCTGGCCGGTGGTCGAACCGTCGTCAGCCGTCTCAGTTCGGCGCCGCCCCTGACGTTGCGGCAGACCGGGCCGCGGATCGTGCACCTGGTCTCCACGGCGGCCGGCCCGCTCGGCGGCGACCGGCTCGAACTCGACCTCGACATAGCCCCCGGCACCAGCCTCGAGGTCGGCTCGGTGGCGAGCACGCTGGTGCTGCCCGGCGACGGCGAGTCCGTCATGGTGATCACCGCACGCGTCGGGGCGGGGGCCTCACTCCGCTTCGCGCCCCAGCCAACGGTGCTCGCCGCCGGATGCTTCCACCGCCTGGTGGTACGCCTGACGCTGGCGGCGGGCGCGCACGTGTTCTGGCGCGAGGAGATCGTCTTCGGCCGGTACGGCGAGGCGCCGGGCCGCTGCCACGCCCGCTTCGACGCCACCTACGACGGCCGCCCCCTGCTCAGGCAGGAGTACACGGTCGGCGACCCGGCCCTGGACGCCTCCCCGGCGGTCTACGGCGACGCCCGCTGCATCGGCACCACCCTCATCACCCCGAAAACCGCGACACCCAACCCCACTCCAGAACCGGCCACACAGGGACTCGCCGCTTCAAGGGCCGTGGTCGCGGACGGTGCCGCCGTGTCGCGGACCGCCGCAGGGGCCGTGGTCGCGGACGGTGTCGCCGTGTTGCCGCTGGCCGGGCCCGGGGTGTTGGTGTCCGCGCTGGGCGCCGACGCCGTCGAGTTGCGGCGGCGTCTGGAGTGGGGTGAGGGTGTGGCCTTCGGTGACCTGGCAGGAGCCGCGCGCCCGTCCTAAGGTGATCGTGTGGCCGACCATCTCCCGCAGAGCCCCGTCAAGCCCAAGGCGCGGCGTGGCTACGCGTTCGTCGTCGCGGTCGCCGGAGCGCTGCTGGTGTTCTGCGCGTTCCTGCCGTGGACGGGGATCGAGGCCAGGATCGGTGCCCTCGGGGGCGTGTCCAACGACGTCCGGGGCATCGACGACAGCCTCGGCGTCTACACGCTCGTCGCCGGGCTCGTCACGCTGGTCTGCGGGGTGGCGGGTCTGTTCGCCCGGCCGCGGGTGGCCGCGCTGGCCGTCGTTCCGGGGGCGCTGGCGACGGTCTGGCTGTTGATGTTCGTCGTCGATCCGCCCGGGGTCGGCAGCGGGGTCTCCGTCGATCTCGGGTTCCTGTCGATCGAGCCGGGGATCCGCTACGGCTGGTTCGCCGCCCTGGCCTGCGCGCTGGCCGTGATCGCCCTCGCCGTCCTGTCGCTCGTACGCGGCCGCCGCGCATAGAAGCCCCGCCGTCAGTCGTAGAAGCCCAGGCGGCGCAGCTGCTTGGGGTCGCGCTGCCAATCCTTGGCCACGCTGATCCGCAGATCGAGATAGACCCGCGTGCCCAGCAGCGCCTCGATCTGCTTGCGCGCCCGCGTCCCCACGTCCCGCAGCCGCTCACCCTTGTGCCCGATCACGATCGCCTTCTGCGACGGCCGTTCGACGAACATGTGGGCGTAGATGTCGAGCAGATCGTCCCGCCCTTCGCGCGGCATCATCTCGTCGACCACCACCGCGATCGAGTGCGGCAGCTCGTCGCGTACCCCCTCCAGCACCGCCTCTCGGATCAGCTCCCCGACCAGCACCTGCTCGGGTTCGTCGGTGAGCTGCCCGCCCGGGTACAGGGGCGGCGACTCCGGCAGGTATTCGGTCAGCACCTCGGCCAGCACGTCGAGCTGGTCGCCCGACTGCGCCGACACCGGGACGATCGCCGCGAACTCCGCCACCTGCGACAGCGCCAGGAGCTGCTGGGCGATCTGTTCCCTGGAGGCCAGGTCGCACTTGGTGAGCACGGCGACGACCGGGGTCTTCTTCACGGCCGCGAGCTTGTCGGCGATGAAACGGTCGCCCTTGCCGATGGGCTCGTTCGCGGGGACGCAGAAGCCGATCACGTCGACCTCGGTCAGCGTGGACAGCACGAGGCTGTCGAGCCGCTCGCCGAGCAGCGTGCGGGGGCGGTGCAGGCCCGGCGTGTCGACGATGACGATCTGGGCCTCGGGCCGGTGCACGATGCCCCGGATGACGCGCCGGGTCGTCTGCGGCTTGGAGGAGGTGATCGCCACTTTGGTACCGACCAGGGCGTTCATGAGCGTGGACTTGCCGACGTTCGGCCTCCCCACGAAGCAGGCGAATCCGGCGCGATGGCTGTCTGGCGAAGTCACATAGTGCATTGTGGCCTATCAAACCCCCTGGTGACGCCACCAGGCAAACGCCTCGGGCACCACCAGCGGCATCCAGGCGGTCGTGGTCAGGCCGGCGATCTCCGGCTCGCTCACCCATCGGGCGTCGGTGATCTCGTCACCGTCGGGGGTGGGCGTGCCCGACTCGATCACGCAGCCGTACACGGCGATGACGTACGCGCACTGATGCCCGTTGGGGTAGACGGTGCGGAACTCGGGCCCGCCGTACACGCCGATCAGGCCGCGTACGGCGACATCGATGGTGAGTTCTTCCTGGAGCTCTCTGACCAGGGCTGCCTCGGGGCGTTCGTCGGGGTCGACGCCGCCGCCGGGCGCGGCCCAGAGGCCTATTTCACCGTGCCGCGCCATGAGCGCCCTGCCCGCGGAGTCGAACACGAAGCCGCTGACCGACGGAAGCATCAGCAGGTCGGTTCCGACCTTCGCGCGTACCCCGGCCAGATGGGGCGAGATCGCCACGTCAGCCCCGCAACGTGCCGTCGGGCCCGGCCACCAGCAGCGCCTTGACGCCCAGTTCGGCGGCCACCGCCTCGTCCGCGGCGCTCGGCCCGTCGCCCGCCGTGACCAGCGCGACGGCCTCCAGCGACTGCGCGCCGCTCGAGATGGCCGTGGCGACCGCCACCTGCACCGCGGAGAGCGTGAGCGAGGAGAGCGCGACGTTCGTGGCCGAGTAGGTGCGTCCGGTCTCGTCGCGTACGGCGGCGCCTTCCGCGGACCCGTTGCGCGCCCTGGCCGCCCGCGCGAGTGTAATGATCTTGCTGTCTTCTGGATCGAGAGTCACGTGCTCCAGGTTAGGCGCTGGCCATGCCGACGACGGCGCTGAGCACCTGCCGCGTACGCTCCGTGTCCACCTTGGCGATGCCCGTGTGCACGACGGACACCAGCGTGTCGCCGGAGCGGGCGAGCATCACGTCCAGCGCGTACGGGTAGCCGTTCAGCCGCCCGCGCAGCTCGGCGCCCACGGCCTCGTCACCCACGTCCTCGACCGGCAGCATCGTCAGCCGCAGCCGGGTACCGCCGCCCGACCGCACGGACCGGCACGCCTCCAGCGCGTCGGCCAGGTCGTCGATGTGCCCCGCGGCCTCCGAGCCCGCGTAGCGCGCCAGGCCCACCCCGGCCACCTCGCCCAGTTCGTCCCCCTCGAAGCTGGCCGCCGCCTGCGCGGTCAGCGCCCGCGCGGGCGCCCGCCCCGCCGCCGGATCGAGTATGGCCTGGCAGTTGCGGTCCGCCGAGGTGAACGGCACCCGCCACGGCTCCTCCGACCGGGCCGAGAAGCCGTCGGGCAGCCGCGGGTCCTTGTTGAGCACCTCACGCAGCCGGGCCGTGGCCTGGGCATCGACGTAACTCTCGACCGGTCCGCCGCAGCCGGCAAGAAGCCCGCACACGATGGCCAGGACAACGATCACGCGTTCCATGATTCCCCCCGGACCGCGATGTCCCCGGGCGACGAAAACGGCAATCCACCAGAGTTACCAACAAAGCCCCAAACGCAGAAAGGGGGTTCTCGCCTAGACGAGAACCCCCTTTACGCCGAGCAACGTCACGATCGGCTAGCTGACCAAGACGTTGTCGTCCCCCCAGGGGGCATCCTCACGCCGCGAACCCCAACCCGGCGTTCGGATGCTTCCCCAGTGACACCCACCGCACCGGGTGTCGGGATTAAGACTGGCGCAGGCCGCTTGCAACAGACTTGTAGAACACTTGCCACATCCATCGCAAAACGGTCAGTGCTCTGTCAGTCGTGCTCGGCGGCGGCGGGCACCACGTCACCCGCCTGCGGGACGACCCGGCGGACGACCACGGTGCTGATCCGGTTGCGACGCCCCGCGAGGCTCTCGGCGGTCAGCCGGAGCCCGGCCACCTCCGCCTCGGAGCCCGCGATCGGCACCCGCCCGAGCGCGTGGGCGAGCAGGCCTCCCACGGTCTCGACGTCGTCCACCTCGATCTCGGTGTGGAACAGCTCGGCGAGCTCGTCGACCGGCATCCGGGCCGTGACCCTGACCCCGCCGTCGGGCATCTCCTCGACGCGGGGCGCCTCGCGGTCGTATTCGTCGGCGATCTCGCCCACGATCTCCTCGAGGACGTCCTCGATCGTGACCAGGCCGGCCGTCCCGCCGTACTCGTCGATGACGATGGCCAGATGGATGTGCCTGGCCTGCATCTCGCGCAGGAGCTGGTCGATCGGCTTGCTCTCGGGGACGTAGGTGGCCGAGCGCATGATCGACTCGACCTTCTCCTCGCCGCCGTCCTCGCCCGACTCGTGCACCCTGCGGGTGACGTCCTTGAGATAGGCGATGCCGATGACGTCGTCCTCGTTCTCGCCCACGACGGGGATGCGGGAGAAGCCGCTGCGCAGCGCCAGCGACAGCGCCTGGCTGAGCGTCTTGCCCCGCTCGATGAAGACCATGTCGGTGCGGGGCACCATGACCTCACGTACGAGCGTGTCACCCAGCTCGAAGACCGAGTGGATCATCTCGCGCTCGTCGGGCTCGATCATCCGCCGTTCCTCGGCCAGGTCGACCAGGTCGCGCAGCTCCGCCTCGGAGGTGAACGGGCCGTCGCGGAACCCCTTGCCGGGGGTCAGCGCGTTGCCGAGCAGGATGAGCAGCTTGGGCAGCGGGCCGAAGATCCTGGTCAGGCCGTAGACGATGGGAGCGCCGGCCAGCGCGATCGGCTCGGCGTGCTGGCGGCCCAGGGTGCGCGGTGAGACGCCGACGATCACGTAGCTGACCACGATCATGACGGCGGCCGCGCACACGTACGCCCAGCCCTGGTCGTGCATGAGGTCGATGAACAGCAGCGTCGCGATCACCGTGGCGATCAGCTCGCAGCTCAGCCGGAGCAGGAGCAGCAGGTTGAGATAGCGCGGCGGGTCGTTGACGATGGCCCGCAGCCGCAGGGCGCCGCGGCGCCCCTCGCGCACGAACTCCTCCGCACGCACCCTGGAGATGCGCGTCAGTGCCGTTTCCGCACTGGCGATCAGGCCACCGATCACCACGAGGGCGATGGCCAGAGGCAACCAGGCGTTCACCGCGGGCTGCGCACCTCCCGCCACGACTCGAGGAGCCGGGCCTGGAGGCCGAACATCTCCTTGTGCTCCTCAGGCTCGGCATGGTCGTAGCCGAGCAGGTGGAGGATGCCGTGCGTGCACAGCAGCTCCAGCTCGTCCTGAGCGCTGTGGCCGGCTTCCTCCGCCTGCCGGACGGCCACCGGCGGGCAGAGCACCACGTCGCCGAGCAGCGCCGGGTCGGTGGCGGTGTCGGCGTCGCCGCGGGCCCCGCCGCCCGGTCGCAGCTCGTCCATGGGGAAGGCGAGCACGTCGGTCGGGCCCGGCTCGCCCATCCACTTCTCGTGCAGCTCCGCCATGGTGCGTTCGTCGACCACCACGATCGACAGCTCGGCGAGCGGGTTGATGCCCATCTCGCCGAGCACGTGGGTGGCCAGCTCGACGAGATTCTGCTCGCCGACCTCCGCGCCCGACTCGTTGTTGATCTCGATGCTCATCGGCGCTTCCCCCGGTGCTGGATCTGGTTCGGCTCCTGAAGCGCGTCGTAGCGGCCGTAGGCGTCGACGATCTCGCTCACCAGCTTGTGGCGTACCACGTCGGCGCTGGTCAGCCGGGAGAAGTGGATGTCGTTGATGCCGTCGAGGATCTCCTGGACCACCCGCAGGCCGCTGACCGTGCCCGAGGGCAGGTCGACCTGCGTGACGTCACCGGTCACCACGATCTTGGAATTGAAGCCGAGCCTGGTCAGGAACATCTTCATCTGCTCGGCCGAGGAGTTTTGAGCCTCGTCGAGGATGATGAAGGCGTCATTGAGGGTGCGACCGCGCATGTACGCCAGTGGTGCCACCTCGATCGTGCCCGCCGCCATCAGCTTCGGGATCGACTCGGGGTCGAGCATGTCGTGCAGCGCGTCGTACAGGGGTCTCAGGTAGGGGTCGATCTTCTCGTAGAGCGTGCCGGGCAGGAAGCCGAGCCGCTCCCCCGCCTCGACGGCGGGCCGCGTCAGGATGATGCGGTTGACCCGCTTCTCCTGCAGCGCCCGGACGGCCTTGGCCATCGCGAGGTAGGTCTTGCCGGTGCCCGCGGGGCCGATGCCGAACACGACCGTGTGCCGGTCGATGGCGTCGACGTAGCGCTTCTGGTTGACGGTCTTGGGGCGGATCGTCCGGCCGCGTGAGGACACGATGTCGAGCGACAACACCTCGGCCGGGCGGTCCGAGGTCATGCGCAGCATGGCGATGCTCCGCTCGACCGCGTCGGGGGTCAGCTCGCCGCCGTTGCGCAGCACCTCCACCAGCTCCTCGAAGAGGCGCACCACGGTGCCGCTCTCGTCGGGGCTGCCGGTGACGGTGATCTCGTTGCCACGCACGTGGATGTCGGCCCTGAACGCACCCTCGATGACGCGCAGCAGCTCGTCACGGGAGCCCAGGAGGCTGACCATTGGGTATTCGTCCGGTATCAGCACCTTGGCTTGAGTGCGCGAGGGAGGTGCCGTTCTTCGGGATTCATGTAGTTCGGACATGGGCAGGCCAGCGGCCTGATGCCTCCCGGTCTGTTCGGATGTACTTCTCCGCCCATCGTAGCCGGGACCAGGCCGATTGCTCGCGTCAATATCACCGCGGCAGATCAGCCGGGCGGCCACGTCAAATGACGCCCGCCGAGGACGTGGGCGTGCACGTGGAAGACCGTCTGCCCGGCCCCCGGCCCGGTGTTGAAGACCACCCGGTAGCCACCCTCGGCCACGCCCTCCTGCACGGCCACGGCGTGCGCGGCCTTGAGCACGTCGTCGGCCAGGCCGTCGTCGGCCCCGGCCAGGGCGGCCGCGTCGGCGTGGTGCTCCTTCGGGACGACCAGCACGTGCGTGGGAGCCTGCGGGTTGATGTCGCGGAACGCCAGCGCCCTGTCGTTCTCAAGGACGATCTCGGCCGGAATCTCCTTGGCCACGATCTTGCAGAAGAGGCAGTCGGTCACAGGCAGCACCTTACCCACAGGGCTCGCTCTTCTCCGTCCTTCCCAGCTTGGCCGCCTCCAGCCGCTCGGCGATCAGCTCGATGTCGTCCAGGGTCGGATCCTCCACGGAGGAGACATACTTCGTCACGCATGCCCGGAACACGTCGCTGAACTGGGTGTAGTGCTCCAGTTTGGGCCGCGCGGCCGCCGGCAGCGAGTCCTTGATCGCGGTCGCCAGTTCCCGCAGGTCCTTCTCCGACGGTACGGCGGCCGTCCCGTCCTCGGCCTCCCTGGGACAGACAGGCACGTCCTCGTAGGCGGCCTCGACGACCGGGGCGTAGCCGCCACACGCGAACAGCAACCGCTGGTTGTCCGGCCGAAGGAGGAATTTCACGAACTTGAGGACGCTGTCGTACTTGTTGGATCTGGCGGTTATGGCGAGGTTCGAGCCGCCGAGCGTCGCCGGGCCCGGCAGCTTCGACACATGGAAGGGCACCCTGCCACCAGAGATCAACTGCAGATCCGCGTACGGCCAGTGCCGCAGGTACCCGGCGTCCCCGTCGGCGAAGGCGGCCAGACTCTCCGCCTCCTTGTCCTGCCAGGAATCCCCCAGTGTCTGGTCGCGCTGCCCCTGCCGCATCCGCAGCAGCGCGGTGAGCGCCAGCCGGTTGTTGGGCGGCCGACCGAGCACGATCTCACCGTCGTCGTCCACCACGGCGGCGCCGTCGGCCCTCAGCAGTTCGAGCAGGCCCACAGTCTGACCCTCGTAGTCGTCGAGCTGCGCCAGGTACCCGCCGCTAGGGAAATCGGCCCTGGCGGCGCGCGCCGCCTGCCAGAGCTCGTCCCAGCTCTCCGGCACCCGCTCGTCCCTGCGGTACAGCAGGCCCACGTCCAACGCGAACGGCAACGCGTACTGCCTGCCGTCCCACTGACCGCTCTCGCTCGCCTGCCGCACCAGACCGGACGGTACGTCCTCGGGGCTGATCTCGCTGAGCAGGCCGGCGGCGGCGAACTCGGGCGTCGAGGCGCTGTCGATGATCAGCAGGTCATAGGTCTGGCAAGGGTCGGCCTGGGCGGCGGCCATCATCTCGTCGTGCTTGAGATCGGCCACCCTGGAGATCTCGATCAGCAGGACGCGCGCGTCCTGCCAGCCGCTGATCAGCTCCCTGCGCGCGCCACCGACGCTCACGTCGTCGCCGGTGGCGACCCTGATCACGCCATCGTCCACGCACTCCTCCGCGGGCGTCGCCCGGTCCGCGACGACCACCGCCCCCAACGTGAACAGTGCCCCCGCCACCACGCCTGCGGCAGCGGCCCGCCATCGCGGCGCCGTTACGAGCTCTCCCGCCACAGCTTCGTCAGCTCCTTGTCGACCTCGCCGACCTGATCCTGGTATGGCGTCGCGGCGTCGGACCCGATGCGCGCGCATCGGATGAGCTCGCCGACCGCCGCGAGCAGCCGCTTGATGTGCGGCGCGCCGCACTCCTGCTCGCCGGTGAGCAGCAGCCGGATCCTGAGCCCCTGCACCTTCGCCAGCGCGGCCACCGTCTTGCCGAGGTCGCCCGACTGGCTGCCGCCGTCGGTCAGCATGACGATCACCGGGTTCGGGGCTTCCGCGAGCAGGGGCGCCGCCAGCGCCAGCACATCCCCGAGCGGAGCGTCACTCCCGTGTACGGCCAGCGTCCCCAGCCGCCTGGTCACCTGGTCCATGCCCGTCACCACGGTCTGGCCGACCCCGCCAGGAGAGGAGAAAGTGGCCAGCTGGACCGTGTCGGGGCCGTCACGCAGCCGTCTGAGCAGGGTCTTGGCCCCGGAACTGGCCGTCTGCAGCGCGGTGCCGCCCGTGATCGGGTTGTCCATCGAGCCCGACTCGTCGACCAGCAGGAGCAGCGAAGTCTGCGGATGCGCCTTGCCGAGGCGGTCGATCAGGCTGGCGATCGGGTCGCCCGGCTCGTCCTTGGCCGATGCGCCGCTGTCCGCCTTCCGTGACGGCAGCGTCCTGCCGAGCGGCATGGGCTCGTTGCGGTGGAACACACCCGCCGAGTCGCGGTAGCCGTACTCGGAGAGCTTGTCCTGGGCGAGCCAGTCATGGAAGTCGATCGCCGCCCGCTCACGCCGTTCGTTCCACTGGTTGGCCCACTTCAGCCGGACGAACGGGTAGCTGAGGGCAGGCAGTTCGGTGAGCGGGTACCAGGACAGGTTCGGGCCCTGGGGACCCGGGCCACAGGCGCCCAGGCCCTGACGCTTGTTGACCGCGTAGACGAGGTGCTCGGGCACGATCATGGCGAGCGGCTCCTTCTTGACGTCGAAGCGGTCGCGAGCGTGGCAGAGGAGGCCGGCGGCGTCGGAGAGCGGCAGGTCGGGCGGAGTGTAGGCGATCTCGTCGGCGACGTCCTGCGAGGTGTCGGGGCCGTAGAGCCCGCTGCTCGCCATGAGCCCGATCTCCGACAGGTCGGCGCGCGGCCTGGCTAGGGGCGCCCTGACGTTCTTCAGCCATTTCCGCAGGCCGGGCAGGCTCGTGGGCAGGGACCGCGTGCCCCTCAGCCGCTCCAGCGTGGGCGTGAACGCGACCACCAGTGCGGAGGTGGCCACCGGGGACATCCTGTCGAACCTGACCTGCCCGAGGTTGGCGAAGGCCCGGCCGAGGTAGTCCGCGGTGGCCGCGCTGGAGGCGATCCAGATGTCGGGGTGAAGCGCGATCAGCGCGCGGTAGTCCTTGCCGTTCCAGGAGGCGGAGTCGTTCCAGTCCCTGTTGGCCGCCCGGGCCATGGTGGCGAGCGGCGGCTGGGCTGTCACGGAGAACCGCACGTACGGGCAGCCGCGCAGGTCGGCGCTCTCGCGGGCGTAGCGGCGGCCCGCCTGCAGCAGCGCCTCCACGTTCTCGGCCGAGGTGAGCACGCGCAGCTCCAACGGCTGGTCGCAGGGGCTGGAGGTCACCCAGCCCACCCCGAGCCGCACCGCCGACGTACCGGCCAGCACGAGCACGACCGCGAGCACCCCGGCGACGAATCCGAACGCCCCCGTCGTCAGGGAGCCCACCCGCTCCCTGACCCCCTTCGGGATGTGCTTGCCGGGGGACACGATCAACTGCCGCACCCGGTCGGAAAACGCCCTGAGCTTGCTGCTGCGCGGGGCCACGGGCTCCTTGATTTGGCCGGTCGGGGCAGGGAGCAGGACCACCGCCACGACAGCGGTCAGGATCACGATCACCACGGCGACCGCGGTGAACACCCCTAACCCGATCGCACCCACGCCCAGCAGCGGCGCCGCGACAGCCCCCAGAAAGGCCCAGAGCGGCGTCACGATGGCGGCAACGAGCTTGAGCCGCTCCCCCCGTCCTTTGTCAGGGGCGGCCTCAGAGGTGCCCTCAGAGGCAGCCTCGTGGTCCGACTCGGAGTCCGACATCCTGCCCTGATCCTAGATCGGACGGAATCCCCTGTCTCCGTTGCGAATCGGTAATCCTCCGTGCCGTGCTTCTGAAGATCCACGCGGTTAGGGTTAGTGTGCAAGACTGCCGAAAAATAAGACGATTCAGGGTCGGGCGAGGCCACCTGGCGAGGACACGACTGGGTAATGCCCCCTAAGGAACCGCAAGAGCGTAAACCCTCTGGGAAGGCCGCGCGTCCCAATGATGTGACCACCGAAACCCTCTTGGCCGACAGGTCGCTGGGGGCGGTGCCGGTCGGGTGGGACGCCGACATGGCCGTGACCGCGCTTTACAGCGCGCATTTTCGGTCATTAGTTCGTCTCGCCGTGTTGCTGGTGCGAGACATGGCAACCGCGGAAGAAGTCGTGCAGGACACGTTCGTCGCCATCCATGGCGCCTGGCGTAGACTGCGCGATCCCGACAAAGCACTTGCCTACCTGCGGCAATCCGTCGTCAACCGGTCCCGTTCCGTGCTGCGTCACCGCGCGGTCGTCGAGAAGTACGCGCCCAAGGGCCTGCCCGATGCTCCGAGCGCCGAGAACGGCGCGATCGGCGAGCTCGAACGCACCGCCGTCATCGAAGCGCTAAGGTCCCTGCCAACACGTCAGAGAGAGGCACTCGTCCTTCGCTACTACGGTGATCTGTCCGAGGCTGAGATCGCCCACGCCATGGGCATCAGCAAGGGTGCGGTCAAGAGCCACACAGCTCGTGGCATGGCCGCCTTGCGATCCGTCCTGGAGAAAATGTCATGACCCAGTCCCCCGACGAGTACGGCGACGTCCTGCGCCGTGTGCTCCGCGCGGAGGCGGACACGGTCGTGCCCTCGCCGGAAGGACTGGAGATCATCCGCGCCCGCATCGAGCGGCGCGGGGTGCGCAACCTGTTCTGGTGGCGAGCAGGCGCCGCCGCCGCCAGCGCGGTGCTGGTGGCGGGCACGATCGTGATGGTCGTCCCCGACCTGCGGCACAAGGTCATGCAGCAGGACACCATCGAGCCCTTGGGCAACTCCACGTCCAAGCCGCCGGCCAACTCCTCGACCAGCCGGCCGGCCTCACCCAAGCCGACCCGGCCGCCGGACGATCCCCCTGCCGTGGTGCCCGGCCCCGTCACCTCCGCGCCCTTGCCCGCCTCGGAGACCGCCAGGTCCACCAGCAAGCCGACGCCCAAGGCGACGCCGACACCGACGCCCACGCCGACCAAGTGCCCGACCCCTACCGAGGAGCAGCCGCCGGAGGACTGCCCCACGGACGAGGCGACACCCACCCCGACGCCGTCCGCGTCGGAGACGAGCACGCCCGCCGCGACCTGCCCGGCCGAGGAGTGCCCGCCCGACGACCTCGACACGACCCCGAACACCTTCGCCAGCCCACTCGGCGACACCCCTGTCTCCACCCCGTGAGCGACTGAGAGCACGCCGGCGGGACGATCCCCCTCACCAGCGACCGGTCCGTTTCGGCGGATTCACTCTCGTTCGGCCCGTGCGCGCGACCTCACCAGCGACCGGTCCGGGCCAGGAGTACGGCCGCCGCCGCCACCCCCGCCGTCGAGGTACGCAGCACCGTCGGGCCGAGCAGCACCGGCACCGCCTTCGCCGCCCTGAACCCGGCCAGCTCCTCGTCCGAGACACCCCCCTCGGGCCCCACCACGACGACGATGTCGCCCCCGGCGGGCAACGCCACGCCCGACAGCGGCTCGGCCGCCTCCTCGTGCAGCACCAGCCCGAGCGCCGCCCCGCCGAGCAGCGCCTCGACCCCGGCCGTGGACACCGGCTCGGCCACTTCCGGCAGGTGGAACCTGCGCGCCTGCTTGCCCGCCTCGCGGGCCGTCGAACGCCACTTGGCCAGCGACTTGGCCGCCCTGTCGCCCTTCCACTGGGTGACGCTGCGAGCCGCCGCCCAGGGCACGATCACGTCGACGCCCGCCTCGGTCATCATCTCGACGGCCAGCTCGCCCCTGTCGCCCTTGGGCAGCCCTTGGACGACGACCAGCCTGGGCTCAGGGGGCGGCACCTCGTAGCGGCCGAGCACGTCGAGCCTGAGCGCGTCCTTCAGCGCCTCACGCACCACGCACTCGGCGACCGCACCGGCTCCGTCCGTCAGGTCGAGCCGCTCGCCCACGCGCAGGCGCCGGACGGAGGCCGCGTGGCGCCCCTCGGAGCCGTCGAGGACCAGCTCCGGCCCGCCGAGGTCGGCGAGGCCGAGGACCAGGAAAACCGGCACGGTCACCGGCGATCACCCCAAAGTTTTTCACGTTGAGTAGTCAAGCGATCACGAAACGATTAAGGTTGGCCGAGATCGCACCTTCCTGACGTCACTCTACGAGGGGTCAGTAGCGATGACCGTTCCGTCCAGGAACACCCGTCGCGCGCGGCGCTGGCCGTGCGCGCTGAAGGCCCGGCTGACCGTCCTGCTCACCGTCCCTGCCACGATCGCCCGCTCGGCGCCGCGCCGGCTCGCCGGCAAAGCCCCCGACCCGGCAGGTCCCGGATCGGAGGGGCCCCATCGTCTCGCCGCCGGCCGCCCGCCCGATCCCGTCGCCGTACGCGATGTGCTCCGCTCGGCGCTGACCGCGGCCGGGTCGGGCCGCGCGGTGCTGGGCGAGGTCGACGACGCGCTGGTCAGGGGCACGGCCGTCGCGGAGATCGCGCACCTGGTGACCGAGCTGGTCGACAACGCGCTGACCTGCTCGGCCCCCGACACCGAGGTGGAGATCCGGGCCAGCACCCGGGAGGGCGAGTGTCACATCGCGATCGTCGACCAGGGTGTGGGCATGACCGAGGGAGAGCGCGCCGCCGCCAACGCCCGGCTACGCGGCGAGCGGCGCTTCTTCGCCGCTCCCACCCGCTATCTCGGCCACTACGTGGTCGGCAGGCTCGCCGAGCGGCTCGGCGCGCGCGTGTGGCTCGACGCATCGCCGCCACACGGCATCACCGCCCGGGTGGCCCTCCCGCGCAAGCTACTGGTGCCACGACGGGTCAGCGGCCGTTGAACGCGTCTCTCAGCCGCGAGAAGAACCCCTGTGTCCCCGGGGCGAACTTACCGGGCGGCCGCTCCTCTCCGCGTTGCTTGGCCAGCTCGCGCAGCAGCTCCTCCTGCGCCTCGTCGAGCCGCAGGGGGGTCTCCACGTTGACGTGGATGAGCAGGTCACCGCGGCCCGTCTCGTTGAGCCGCTGCACGCCCCTGCCGTACATCGTGATGACCTGGCCCGACTGCGTGCCCGGCCGCACGTCGACCTCCTCGGAGCCGTCGAGCGTCTCCACGGCGAGGTTGGTGCCGAGCGCGGCGGCCGTCATCGGGATCTGGACCGTGCAGTGCAGGTCGTCGCCACGCCGCTCGAAGATCTCGTGCGGGCGCTCGACGATCTCCAGGAAGAGGTCTCCGGGCGGGCCGCCGCCGGGGCCGATCTCACCCTCGCCGGCGAGCTGGATGTGCGTGCCGTCCTCGACGCCCGCGGGGATGCGGACCTTGATCGTACGGCGGGTGCGCACGCGACCGTCACCCGAGCACTCCTGGCACGGGTGCCGGATGATCGTCCCGAAGCCGCCACACTGGGGGCACGGCCTGGAGGTCATGACCTGGCCCAGGAACGACCGGGTGACCTGGGAGATCTCGCCCCGCCCGTTGCACATGTCACAAGTGTCGGGGTGGGTGCCCGCCGCGGCGCCCGCGCCCTGGCAGACCTCGCAGAGCACGGCCGTGTCGACGACCAGCTCGCGGGTGGTGCCGAACGCGGTCTCGCTCAGGTCGAGCTCGACGCGGATGGTCGCGTTGCGCCCTCTCCTGGCCCGCGAGCGGGGCCCGCGGGCGCCGCCGGCAGTGCCGAAGAAGGCGTCCATGATGTCGCTGAACGGGAAGCCCGCGCCGAAGCCGGCCGCGCCCTGGCCCGCCGCCGCGCCACCGAAGGGGTCGCCACCCAGGTCGTACATCTGACGCTTGTTGGCGTCGGACAGGACCTCGTAGGCCTGCGTGATCTCCTTGAACCGCTCCTGGGTCGTGGGGTCCGGATTCACGTCGGGGTGGAGCTCGCGGGCCAGCCTGCGGTAGGCCTTCTTGATCTCTTCCTGACTAGCGTCACGGCGCACCCCGAGGGTGGCGTAGTAGTCGCTGTTTGCCACTTATCGACCTCTTATGATGCAGCCAGGATTTGGCTGACGTAGCGTGCCACCGCGCGCACGGCGCCCATCGTCACGGGGTAGTCCATCCTCGTGGGACCCAGCACGCCGAGCCGGGCCAGTTCGTTGTCACCAGAACCGTATCCGGTTGCGACGATCGACGTGCCACGGAGGAACGGGTTCTCCGAACCGATGCGCACGGTGAGCGTGGACGGGGTGTCTGTGGAAGTCTCGCCGAGCAGTCGCATGAGCACGACCTGCTCCTCCAGTGCTTCGAGCACGTCGCGCAGCCCGGTCGAGAAGTCGGCCCCGGCGAGGTTGGCCGCACCGGCGAACACGATCTTCTCGTCGTGGCGCTCGACGAGCGTCTCGAGCAGCACCGACAGGATCGTGGCCACCACCGGGCGGTCCTCGACAGGCAGTCGCTCCGGCAGGTCGGCGACCAACTCGGGCACGTTGACCAGGCCGCAGCCGTCGAGGCAGGCGTTGAGCACCGCACGCAGGTGCGCGATGCGGGTGTCCTCCACCACCTCGGGCAGCTCGACCACGCGCTGCTCGACGCGGCCCGTGTTGGTGATCAGCACGAGCATGATCCGCCGGTCGTGCAACGGCACGAGCTCGACGTGCCGGACCGTCGAGCGGGTCAGCGTCGGGTATTGCACGACCGCGACCTGCCTGGTGAGCTGCGCGAGCAGCCGCACCGTGCGGGTGACCACGTCGTCGAGGTCGACCGCGCCCGCGAGGAACGTCTCGATCGCCCGTCGCTCCGCCCCGGAGAGCGGCTTGACCTGCGAGAGCCGGTCGACGAACAGGCGATAGCCCTTGTCCGTCGGCACCCGGCCCGCGCTGGTGTGCGGCTGGGTGATGTAGCCCTCCTCCTCCAGCGCGGCCATGTCGTTCCTGACCGTCGCCGGGGAGACCTTCAGGTTGTGGCGTTCGGCGAGGGCTCTGGAGCCCACCGGCTCGTTGGTGGACACGTAGTCTTCGACAATGGCGCGGAGCACCGCCAGCTTTCTATCGTCGAGCACGCGCTCACCTCCTACCTGTGCCTTTCAAGAAACGACAGGTCTAGCACTCTGTGTTCCCGAGTGCCAAGTGTACGGCTCTCGCCCACAAGGTGCGATAACGCCGGTGCTAGCGAGTGGCCGCCCATAGGGCCCACACTGGCCGATATGACCGACGATTCCCAGCCCCCCTCCTACGGTCCGCCGCCGGGCCAGGGTCCTTACCAGGGTCAGCCTCCCCAGTACGACCAGGGCCAGCCTCCCCAGTACGGCCCTCCGCCACCGCCCCCATACGGTCAGCCGCAATACGGTCAACCTCAGTACGGCCAGCCTCAGTACGGCCAGCAGCCCTACCAGACCGGCCCCTACGGGCAGCCGTACCAGCCGGGACCCTACGGGCAGCCGCAGCGGTTCGGCCCGCAGGTGGACCCGAAGCAGATCAGGCCGCGGATGCGGTGGATCGCGGTCGTCTGGGGGGTGGCCCTGCTCAGCGTGCTGGCCGGGGTGGGATTGTTCGTGGGCGGCGTCTTCAACACGGTGAGCGCGGCGGCTCCGTCCAAGACGTTCGCGGCGGGCGAGAGCGTCACCGTGCCCCTGGACCCGGCGGACAAGCCGGTGGTGTACCTGTCCAGTACGAGCCCGGTCCATTACACGTGCCGGATCGACGGCGGCTCCGGCCAGGCCAAACTCGCCAAGGTCTCCGGCACCGAGAGCGTCTCCGAGGGCGCCACCAAGTGGCAGCTCATCCTCGTGGTCAACGCGCCGGCCAAGGGCGACTACCAGCTCACCTGCGCGACCCAGGAGCAGGCGAACGCGCGCTTCGGCGTCGGCCGCGACCTCTTGGCCTCCGCGGGCGGCCTGGTGGGCGGCGTGGCGGCGCTGGTGGTCATCCCGGGGCTGGGCGTGCTGGCCGCCATCATCACGACGATCATGGTCGTGACCCGCCGGAGCTCTCACCGCAAGCGCCTTGCGTCGGGCGGGTGATTTGCTACGGTCCCCGTGTGTACGAGGGTGATGTTCTCGCGGGGAATTGGCGGCGGCCGGGCAAGGGCAAGATCCCTCAAGTGCCCGCCGAACTCGATCTGGTCGTGGAGGACGCCGAGAGCGGCTTCTGCGGTGCCGTGGTGGCCTGCGACAAGGAGGCCGTCACGCTGGAGGACCGCTTCGGCAAACGCCGCCTGTTCCCGTTCGCGCCCGCCGCGTTCCTGCTGGACGGCAAGGTCGTGACGCTCGTACGGCCGGCCGCCACGGACGCCGCCGGGCCCAGGCGTACCGCGTCCGGCTCGATAGCCGTGGAGGGGCTGCGGGCCAGGGTGGCCAAGGAGAGCCGCATCTACGTGGAAGGCGTGCACGACGCCGCCCTCGTCGAGAAGATCTGGGGCCACGACCTCCGGGTGGAGGGCGTCGTGGTCGAGTACCTGGAGGGCGTCGACGACCTGCCCGCGATCGTGGCCGAGTTCGGCCCTTCGCCGGGACGTAGGCTGGGTGTGCTGGTCGACCATCTCGTCCCGGGCTCCAAGGAGAGCCGGATCGCCGCTCAGGTGACCTCGCCCCACGTGCTCGTCGTGGGACATCCGTACGTGGACATCTGGCAGGCGGTCAAGCCCTCCGTGGTGCGGATCCCGGCCTGGCCGGACGTACCGCGCGGGGTGCCGTGGAAGGAAGGCGTGATCACCGCCCTGGGCTGGCGGGTGGAGCCGGCCGACGCGTGGCGGCGGATCCTCGGCGCCGTGTCGGCTTACACAGACTTGGAGCCCGAGCTGCTCGGCCGGGTCGAGGAACTGATCGACTTCGTTACGGAGGCGTCATGAGCCAGGATCCCCCGCAGCAACCGTCGGACGACGACGCCACACGGCGCATCTCGCAGTCGGACATCAACCCCGAACCCCCGCAACCGGGGTATGGCGCTCAGCCCGGCTCGCAGCCGGGGGACGGGTCACAGCCCGGATATGGCGCTCAGCCCGGTTATGGTCCCGGGCCTGGGTCTGGTCCCGCGCCCGGTTACGGTCCTGAACCTGGATCTGGCGCCGGGCCCGGCTATGGTCCCGGCCCTGGAACCGGTGCCGGGCCCGGTTTTGGTGCCGGTCCCGGTTATGGCTCCGGCCCACAGGGCGGTTACGCCTACGGACAGCCGCCCACGCCGCCGCCCGGCTACCAGCAGCCCGGGTACGGCTACGCGGGCCCACAGCAGCGTCCGCCGCACGTCCCCGGCGTCTACGGTCCGCGTCCGGGCAGCGACGACACCACGATGGCCATGCTGGCCCACCTGCTCGGCCTGCTCGTCTCGTGGATCGGTCCGCTGATCATCTACCTGATGAAGCGGGACGAGTCGCCCTATGTCCGCGACCAGTCGGCCGAGGCGCTGAACTTCCAGATCACGATGTTCATCGGCTACATCATCGCGGGCGCGCTCACCATCATCATCATCGGGATCTTCCTGTTCCCGATCATCTGGATCGTGTCGCTGATCTTCCACATCCAGGCCGCCCTCGCCGCCAACAAGGGCGAGAACTACCGCTACCCGATCTCCATCCGCATGGTCAGTTGAGCATCGGTCTCAGCCCAGCAGATCGCGTACGAGAGCGTCGGCCAGAAGCCGCCCGCGCAGGGTGAGGACCAGCCGGCCCGCCTTGAACGGCTCCGGCTCCAGCAGCCCGCCGCCCAGCGCCGCCGCGACGGCCGTACGCGCGCCCGGAACGACGTCGGCGAGCGGATAGCCGGACGACAGCCGGAGCTCCAGCATCAGGCGCTCGGCGTCGCGGTCGTCGTCCGCGAGCACTTCGCGCGCGTGCGCGGGTGAGGCGCCCGCGGCCAGGCGCTGCGCGTAGGCGGCTGGGTGCTTGACGTTCCACCAGCGGGTGCCGCCCACGTGGCTGTGCGCGCCGGGGCCGGCCGCCCACCAGTCGCCGCCGGTCCAGTAGAGCAGGTTGTGCCGGCACCGCGCGTCGTCGTCGGTGGCCCAGTTGGACACCTCGTACCAGCGGAACCCGGCCTGCGCCAGCAGCGTGTCGGCGATCTGGTAGCGGTCGGCGGCCACGTCGTCGTCGGGCATCGGCAGCTCGCCGCGCCTGATCCGGGCGGCCAGCCGCGTGCCCTCCTCCACGATCAGCGAGTAGGCGGAGACGTGGTCGGGCTCGGCGGCGATCGCCGCCTCCAGCGACGCCCGCCAGTCGTCGTCCGACTCTCCGGGCGTGCTGTAGATCAGATCCAGGTTGACGTGCTCGAAGCCCGCCTTCCTGGCTTCTTGTACGGCCTGCGCCGCCCGGCCCGGCGTGTGCTGCCGGTCGAGAACCTTGAGCACGTGCTCCCTGGCGCTCTGCATGCCGAAGCTGACCCGGTTGAAGCCGCCGTCCAGCAGCCTGCCGAGGTAGGCCGGGTCGACCGACTCGGGGTTGGCCTCCGTGGTCACCTCGGCGCCCGCCATGAGCCCGAACTCCGCGTCGATCGCGCCGAGGATCCGGCCCAGGTCTTCCGCGGGCAGCAGGGTGGGCGTGCCGCCGCCGAAGAACACCGTCTCGACCGGGAGCTCCACGTCACCGAGGACGCGTCGCGCCAGCCGTACCTCCTCGATGGCCGTGTCGGCGTAGTCGCGATGCGACGCACCGGGGCCCAGCTCGGCGGCGGTGTAGGTGTTGAAGTCGCAGTAGCCGCAGCGGGTCACGCAGAACGGGACGTGCACGTAGAAGCCGAACGGACGCTCGCCGAGGCCGCGTAGCGCGCTCTCGGGCAGGTCGCCGGACGGGGGCGCGGCGTCGCCGTCGGGCAGAGTGGATGGCACGCCTCCAGTGTGCCCGCTGCCATTGACTGCCAGGTCCAGCGGCCCTACGATCCGAGAAATTATTAGGAAAGTTTCCTATCTGGGGACAGCTGGTGAAGAAAAAGCTCCTGATCTCGCTCTCACTCCTCCTCGGCCTCTCGGCGATCGCGGTGCCGGCCGAAGCGCATACCGGCTTCAAGCGCGTCGCCTACTTCGTCCAGTGGGGCGTCTACGGCCGCAACTACCACGTCAAGGACGTCGAGGCCAGCGGCGCCGCCGCCAAGCTGACGCACCTCAACTACGCCTTCGGCTTCGTCAACGCTGAGGGAACCTGCTACTCGGCCGACCCCTGGGCGGACTGGCAGCGCCCGGTGCCCGCCGAGCAGAGCGTGGACGGCGTGGCCGACGCGCCCGGGCAGGCCCTGAACGGCAACCTCAACCAGCTACGCAAGCTCAAAGCCAAGCACCCGGAGTTGAAGGTGCTGATCTCGCTGGGCGGCTGGACCGGCTCCCGCTACTTCTCCGACGCCGTACTCACCCCCGAGTCCCGCGCCAAACTGGCGCAGTCGTGCGTCGACCTGTGGCTGCGCGGCGACCTGCCGGGGCTGGCGGCGGGCTCCGGGGCCGGGGTGTTCGATGGCATCGACATCGACTGGGAATGGCCCGCTTCGTCCGGCGCCGACGGGAACGTCATCCGGCCCGAGGACAAGCGAAACTTCACCCTCTTCGTGACGGAACTGCGGTCGCGACTGCGGGCGTTCTCCGCGTCATCGCAGCTGACGGCCTTCCTGCCGGCTGCGACTGCCAAGATCGACGCCGGGTTCGAGGTGCGGCAGGTGTTCAGGCAGCTCGACTTCGCCACCGTCCAGGGATACGACCTGCGAGGCAGCTGGGAGCTCCAGACCGGCCACAACGGCAACCTGCTGACGGACCGGCGTGACCCGAACCCGACCCGGTACAGCGTCGACCAGACCGTGAGCGACTACCTGTCACGCGGCGCGCCCGCGAACAAGATCGTGGTCGGCGTTCCCGCGTACGGCCAGGGCTGGACCGGGGTGACGGCCGGCGGCGACGGCCTCTACAAGCCCGCCACCGGCCCGGCACCCGGCAAGTGGGGGGCGGGGACGGAGGACTACAAGGACCTGGTGACCAAGCCCGGCAAGCGGTATCGGGACCTGCGCACGGGGACGTTGTGGCTGTACGACGGGAACGAGTTCTGGTCGTACGACGATCCGAAGGTGATGCTGCAGAAGGCGGCCTACATCCGGCTCAAGGGGCTGGGCGGGTCGATGATGTGGTCAATCGACGAGGACGACTCCCGGGCCTCGCTCACGTCGGCGCTGTACTCGATACTGCGATGATCACGACACTGCTCACGGAACCAGGTGACCACGGAACCAGGTGACCACGTGATGCGGAGCCGCCCGATCCGGGCCGCCCTATCGCAGTCACCAGCCCGATTCTGGGCCGAGTGATCCGGGGCCGGATGATCGTGGTGTGCGGGCGTGTTTCCTGCAGCGCCCGCACACCACCCATCCGGCGGAGGTGCCTCCACCCCAGGGTGGAGATCCACGACTCAACCCCCAGTCCGATCCGCAGCCACATCCTCCCTCCCTACCGTCAAGCCCATGGAGCCCACACAGAGCGCCCTGCTCATCCTCGCCGCCGCCGTCTTCATCGTTTACCGGCAGATGATGACCCGCCCCACGGCCAGGAACGGCATCGTCTACGTTTCCGCCGCCATGATCGTGCTCGGCGTATTCACCGGCGGCCTCATCGACGGCGACCACCTGGCTCTCAGCCTGGCCCTGGGGGTCGTGGAGGCCGTCGCCGCCGTGGTCTTCGGCGCCATCCGTGCCGCGACCGTACGCGTCTGGATGGACGAGGCCGGAGTGACCTGGTCGAAAGCCACCCCCTTGACCCTTCTGGCCTGGCTGGCCTCGCTCGCGAGCCGCGTGGGCCTCTACTTCGCCGGCGCCGCCCTCGGCCTGCCCGTCTCGACCTCCGGCCTCCTGTTCTTCATCGGCTTGACCATCGGCACTCAGGCCCTCCTCGTCGCCCGTCGTGGCCGCGCCCTTTCCGGTACGACCGTGCGGGCGGATAGCTTCGTGGAGTGATGCCCGACCCGTCAAAGATCGCCCCCTTCGCGCTGCGATTGGGGGTGATCGTGGTGTTCGTGTGGGCACAAGTGCGGGCCAAGCCCACGCTCGGATTGACCGGCACCAGCCTGACGGTCACCGCACTGACCTCGGCCATAGTGATCACGCTGCTCGTCGTCCAGTTCCCCCTGGCCCGCAAGGCGTCCGCACTCCAACAGGACCGCAAGGCCCCAGGGCCCTCGCCGGCCCAACCACCGCCCCGACCCCGGCTGGACCGAGCGATCACGTCCCGCGTGTCCCGCATCGCGATCACGTCCCGCCGGTCCGTCAGAGCGATCGCGTCCCAAGCGTCCACCGCAGCGGCCAGGTCTCGGGTGCCTGTCATGGCGGTCGCTCTCGGATTGTCGGTCGCTCTCGCGATCACCCTCGACGCCGTGGTCGACGGCGGCCCGGCGCTCGCCGTACTGCTCTACTGCCTCGGTACGGCGGCGGCCCGGTTGCCACTGCGTCACTCGGTGCCGATCGGAGTCCTGGCCATCGGCAGTCTGCTTGTGGAGGGGGCGATCTACGGGCGGCTGGATCGCGATCTGAGCCTCATTCTCAGCGTCTGCCTGGTGTTCCTGGTGGCGTACTCGATCAAGGAACGCCGCGCGGCCAGAGCCGCCGAGGCCCGTGAGGACATACTCGCGGAGAGGGCGCGGATCGCCAGAGAGATCCACGACATCCTCGCCCACTCGCTGTCGGCGCAGCTCGTGCACCTGGAGGGCGCCAAGCTGCTGCTCCGCGCGGACAAGACCAACGAAGCACTCGACCGTGTGGTCCGCGCCCGCGACCTGGCCAAATCCGGGCTGGAGGAGGCCCGGCGGGCGGTGTCGGCCCTGCGCGAAGACTCCCCCGCCCTTCCACAGGCGCTGCGAACGCTGGCGGACGATTTCCAGGCGACCACCGATCGGGCGTGCTCGCTGCACATCTCGGGCGTGGAACACCGTCTACCCCCGGAGACGGAGCTCGCCCTGCTGCGCACGGCCCAGGAGGCTCTGACGAACGTACGGCGGCACGCGCCCGGCTCTCCGGCCACGGTCAGGCTGGTGTACGAGCCCGGCTCATGCGACCTGCGCATCACCAACCCGGCCAGCGCGGAGCCGGGCACACCTGGGGGAGGATATGGCCTCGTGGGCATGCGCGAACGAGCCGAGCTTCTCGGCGGCACCCTGTCAGCGGGCGAGACGACCGACGGTTTCCAAGTCCATTTGTGGGTCCCAGCATGAGCCTGTGTGCGGATGAGACGAACGGCGGCTTCCGCGTCCACCTACGGGGTTCCCGCATGGCTTACCTCATCTCCGGCAGCCCCGCCACGGTGACCGGATCATGAGCGTCACGGTGGTGGTCGTCGATGACCAGGCCGCCGTCCGCGAGGGGCTGGTCCTGCTGCTCGGGCTCCTGCCGGGGATCGAGGTGGTCGGTTCGGCAGGGGATGGCGAGGCGGCGCTCCGCCTGGTCGCGGAGCGGCGGCCCGATGTGGCGCTGATGGATCTCCGGATGCCGCGCATGGACGGCGTCGAGGCCACCCGCCGCATCCGCGCCGAACACCCGGGCACCCAGGTGGTGGTGCTCACGACGTATTCGGACGACGAGTCGGTGTTCGCCGCGCTCAGGGCGGGGGCACGCGGTTTCCTCACCAAGAGCGCTGACTCGGACGAGATCGCCAAGGCCATCGCCACCGTTGTACGCGGTAACGCCCAGCTCGACCCCACCGTCCAACGCCGCCTCCTCGACGCCATGACGGCTCCCGACGACGGCCGACCCTGGGGCAGACAGCCGAACCGGACCACTCCAGATGGCGACCGCCCCCCGGGTGAGCGACCTGATCCCGACCCGCACGAACAGCCTGACCTCGCCAATGGCCCCACCGCTCTCCGACAGCCTCCCCTACCGCTCTTTGGCAAGCCGGACGCGACAATCGAACGGCGCGCTCCCGGCAGCGCGGACACCGCAACGAGCACCGGCGACGAAGCGCTCGCCGGCGCACGCGACGGCTTGACGCCGCGCGAGGTCGAGGTGCTGCGGCTCATCGCCGATGGCCTGTCGAACACCGAGATCGCCACCCGGCTTTTCATCAGCGAGGCCACCGTCAAGACCCACATCAACAACCTCTTCGCCAAGGCCCGCCTGAGAGACCGTGCGCAGGCCGTCACGTACGCGTACCGCCACGGTCTCGTCCGCCCGGACCCCTGACCTCGGCGAGGTTGAGCTGGGAGTCGTCATCGAAGCCCGCCAGCTGTAAGACCGTCTCCAGGGCGGCCTGCCGGGTCTCCTCGACCGAGCCGCCGCGTTCGCCGAAACAGTCGGCAGCCACATCGAGCACGGCCACCACCACGGCCGCATCGGGATAAGGCACGTCGACCAGGACGGTCCCGTCACCCGCTTCCTCGGCCGGCACCGCGTGGAGTCTCAGCAACCGCCGCATCTCCTCCGCCACGGCGACCCCCAGCACAGCAGCACGCTCGAATTGCTCAGCGGCAATCATGTCACCCTCCTATCGCACAGGTGTTCGGACATGAAAGTAGCGGGCGCCACCGACAGAATCCCCGGCGTACACGGGGATCCGGAAGCCGCGGACGGGTCGCGGCGCCTTGGGCTATGGGTGGCTACATTCGAACGGTGCCCGAATCGCTGGTGATCGTCCGCGACCTCAGAGTTGAGCTCGGCGGCAACGAAGTCCTGAACGGAATGTCCTTGACGGTGGCCCCCGGCGAGATCGTCGCCATAGTGGGGCCGAACGGGGCGGGGAAGTCCACCCTGCTGCGCTGCCTGGCCGGGCTGCAGGCTGTCAGCGGTGGTGAAGTGAAGGTGTTCGGGGCGCCGCCCGCCGACGACGCCGCGTTCTGGCGGCGAGTGGTGCTGATGGGTGACGAGCCCGCGTGGTACCCGGGGCTCACCGGGCGCGAGCACCTGGAGCTCGTACGGACCGTCCACGCCCGGCCCCGCATGACCGTGGACACCGCGCTCGACCTGTTCGAACTGCGAGAACGCGCTGACGCCCCACCGCTGAACCTCTCCACGGGGCAGCGTCAACGGCTCTCCCTCGCCGCGTCGCTGCTCAGGCCGAGCCGGTTGCTGCTGTTCGACGAACCCGAGCGCGGGCTGGACGCGGGCTTTCGCGAGCGACTGGCGGGGCTCCTGACCGAGTACGCGGCCGAGGGCGGGACCGTGGTCATGGCCACGCACGATCCTGAACTCGCGAAACGGGCGCGCCACATCTCACCGACCGCGGCCGAGGTCACGGCATGAGCACTCTCATGACGACCGGCAACAGGATGGTGCACCAGTGAGCCCGCAGCCAAAGCGCGGTACAACGGCGAGACCCGCCGCCACCCGTGCGACCGACGCCCCCGGTGAACCGTCCGCCCGGTCCGTGCGCGCGTTCGTCAGATCCCGTACCCGGGGCCCGTCCACCCTTCTGGACCGCTATGTGGCCATGTTCGGGCTGGCCATGGTGGCCGCGGTCGCCGGAAGGCCCGTCTCCTCCGCCATCGCGGGCATGGCCGGGCAAGCAGGGGCCGCGCACGTAGGCGCCGGGATGGCGCTCATCGTGCTCGCCTTCGCCGGCGTGGTCGCCGCCGCCCGGGCCGGCGGTCCGGTGGTGCTGTCCGCCGCCGACGCCGCGTGGCTGCTCCTGTCCCCGCTGGACCGGCGCGGCGTACTGGGCCGTACGGCACGCGTCCTGCTGCTCGTCGCGATCGTGGCGGGCGTGGCGCTCGGGCTGGGGTTGCTGGCCGTGCTAGGCGCCCCGGACCAGCTGATCTGGCGGCTGGCCGGTGCGATGGTGCTGGGTGTGTCGGCGAGCGTGGGCGCGATGGCGATGGCGGTGCTCGCCCAGCTGTCGCAGACATGGAACGCCTGGCTGAGCGCGGCGCTGGTCGTGCTCCTGGCGATGGCGGTCTTGGCGGCGAGCGGGACGGCGCGGAGCGTTCTTGCCGCCGTGGCCGGGGCGCCGCTGAGTGCCGTGTCCGCCGTCGCCGTCGGCTCCGCGACGGTCGCCACTCTCCTCGTACGGCGGGCATGGACCACGCTCGACCGGATACCCGCCAGGTCCATCCTCGCCACATCCACCCGGGCCGGACACGTGGCCGCAGCGGCCGTGGTGGTGGATCCCGGCGCGCTGACCTGGATCGCCGAGGACAACCACTGGCGAGCCAGGAAGCTGCGATCGAGGGCGTGGCCGTCCCTCCCGGCGCCGTTCGCGCTGGCCTGGCAGGACTGGCGTCGCGCCGCCCGCCGCCCCGGGCGGCTGGCCGCAGTGTTCGCGGCCACGGCGCTGCCGGCCGTACTCGCTCAGGCGGGAAACACCGGGGCGGCGGAGGTGAGCGTACTGGCCGGAGCGCTCTGGGTGGCCGCGGCGAACACGTCCGGCGCGCGCAGGGACGGCGACAACCCGAGCCTCATGAGGCTGATGGGCGTCGGCCCGCGTGCGGCGATGGCCGCACGGGCGCTACTGCCCGCGCTCCTGTGCGGCGCGTGGACGGCGGCGGCGCTGGCGGGTCTGGCCATGGTGGGCGGACTGCCCGCTGGGGCTTGGTGGCTGTTCGGGCCGCTGATCTCGCCGGCTGTGGCGGCGGCGGGGCTGCGGATGGCTCGGCGGAGACCGGTCGACCATTCGATGCCGGTCATCGACACCCCAGGCGGTGCGATCCCGACGGGTCCGCTCATCTGGGCGTTGACGGGGCCCGACCTCGCGTTGATCGGCTGCCTGCCCCTGATCGCAGCGCTGACGACCCGGCCCGCCGGCCTGGCGGAGTTCCTCGGGGCGCAGGCGGTGCTGGGGGTGGCCGTGCTCGCGGGCTACCTGGTACGGGTGCGCTCGGTTGACAATCGCAATTGATTGATAGGCGACGAGAGATGGACGTGGCACGTACGCAGGCCGTACTCCGCAAGCGTCGTCTTGGAGTATCCGTTCCTGTCGGGCCATCCGGAAAGCGATTTTTCGAGCAACTCGTCATTGCCGAAACTGATTGGCTGGGTCGCGAGGTATGCGCGGTAGTGGTCGGCCGTCTGAAAGAGGCCAGGAATTAGCGGCTCTTCGAAACCGCACCGTGTCGAAGATCATGGAGTCTGATCGGCGGGGCGGGAGCGCTCGTTCCGCTGTGTCCGCCCGTACGGCGGTGCCGCGCTAAGATCGCGTCCCGTGCTTTCGGATAGTTTCTGGCGGATTATAAGGATTTTATTAGTCGGCTTGGTTCTTGCGGCGGCGGGCGCGGGCCTGGTGCTCGGCGACGCCTGGCTCTGGGTGGCCGTCGATTGGTCGCCACCGGCCTATGCGGAGTTCTACACGCGCGGCGGGTTTGGCACCCCGACGACTGTGGCGCTGCTCGTGGCCGCCCTGGTGAAGGCCGCACTCCTGTGGCTGATCCTGCGTGCCCCCGCGCCGGGACCGCTGGACCGCCGGGCGAGGGCGCTGCGCCGACTGCTGTATCTGGCTGTGGCGCACACCCTCGTGCTGTGGTACCCGATCGCACTGCTCTCCGACGGGGTCAACGCGGCATTCCAGCTCGCGCTGTGGACCGCGATCGACGTCCTCTACCTGCTCGTCATCCGCTGGCGGTCCCGCATGCTGCGGGCGGCGGCCGGAGCGATGTTCGCGGTCGAGCTGGCCGGAATGGCCAACGAACTGCTCGACGAACTCGACCTCCCAGACCTTGGCTCGGGCGGCATCGTCGAACTGGGCTTGATGCTGAGCGGAGTGGCGGCGACCATCATCACGGTCGTCGGGCAGCGGCGCGACGGCCGGTGGAGCCGCGGCACGCAGGCCGCCGGGTGGTTGTCGGTGAGCGTCTACGCGCTGGTGATCCCGCTCAACGCTCTCTTCGGAGAGATTTCCAGCGGCAATCTGGCGATGCCGGTCATGATGGACGCGGTGGGGCTCATCAGCGCCGTGTGGATCGCGGCGACCGCCCGTGAACTGCCTACTGAGGACCGCCTGGCGGACCCTCCGCCCGCGCGGCGGCGCGTGATCCGCGTCGCGGTGGCGGCCGTAACCGTACTGCCGATCATCGCACTGATCCACCCGGAACAGGCCGCGCACCTCACCTACACCGGCCGGTCGATGGGCTGCTATGACCGGCCCAGCTTCGGCGACCTGAAACCTGCGGAACGCGACGCCGCGTTCCTGTGCCGAGCGCGGAGCACAGACGGCGCAGTCCCGCCCATGTTCCCGGACAGCCTGTCGGATCAGGCGATCCTCGCGTACGGGCGAGCGCTGTGCCGTACAAAGGACCGCGACGAGCAGGAGGCGATTCTGACGCGGGCCGGGAGCGCGCGGCCCGCCTGGGGTACGGACCCGTGGGACCTCGTCTACGTGTGCCCGGAGATCGTCGGCGCAACCCATCCCGAGCTGCTGCGGTCGACCACGGAGACGGAGGCGGCGAACGCCGCCTACATCGCCGAGGAGAACGCGAAGTGCCGCGACCCGTGGCCCCGGACGAAGGGTGTCGCCCAGGCCACGGCCAAATACTTCCTGTTCGTCGACGGCGATCCCGGCTATCTGGTCCACGACCCCGGAGACGAAGCGGCCGACGAGGCGGCGGGGCAGGCGATGGACAAGGTCTACGACGACAGCACCCTCATCGGGGTGGCCGGCAGCGCGGTGCTCATCGGGCACGTCGAAGACATCAGTGATCTGTGCCTTACGGTGAAGGCCTTCCGCACCGCGCCGCCACAGCGGACGGCCGGGTGGGAACAGGTCAACGAGGTGCCGATCGTCAGCCGCAGCGGCCGGCTCACCGTGCCGGAGATGGGCGGCGGAGAAGTGGGCGCGGGTGCCCCGATGCCGGACCTGGCGATCGCGGGGAAGGGCCGCTACCGGCTCCGTGTGTACGTGCGGGTCGGCGATGCAGGGGAGGAGCACCTGGTCGTCGTGTTCCCGGGCGCGTCGAGGAAGAGGATCAAGCTGAAGCCGTGAACGGTGGCGGGGCGCGCACTCTCCTCCGTCGCCCTTCCACGGGCGGCCGGAGATGGCCACCAGGACTGGGCCCACTCGGTCAGGTCGGAGGCCGCACCGCCCGTGGTCCAGATAGAAGTGATCGACGACGGCGGCATGTTTGCCTCATGCGGACTCGATCACTCCGGAGTCCGTCCCCGCCAGGGGCAGATCTTGGTTCGGGGCGTCACTCAGCGATCCACAGTTCCAGGATGCCCGCGTTTCCTGGGACTTCTGGGTCGTATCCACCGAGATGGCGGAGATCGTCAGACGTGATGCCAGCGCGCCGAACCGTCCGCCAGGCTGCATCGCCGAGTGGGAGGGAGGGATTCGTATCTGGGCCCGTACGTGGAGCGAAATCATCGATGATTGCGAGGATCGGCTCCATTTCTACCGGGAACGGCTGAACCATGACCCGGCCACAGAACACGCTGTGGAATACCTTCGGCGAGTGCATGGGGAGGTCGCACCCGAAGCGGTCGTGATAGTGGGGGGCTGAATGTCGGTGAGGTCCGATATGAATCGGTCATGGGCACATGGGATATGGGACCGTTCGACAACGACTCGGCCGCCGACTGGTGCGGTGATCTGCACAACGCAGCCCCTAAGCGGCGTCCGGCGCTGATCCGCAAGGCGCTCAAAGGCGCTGCGGGTCGTGCGAGATATCTGGACAGCGACGAGGCGGTGGAGGCGATTGCGGCAGCGGCCATTGTCGCCTCTCAACGCAGCGGCGTGCCGATCACTTCGCCTTATGCGCCGGATTTCCTGCTGGAAGGCGGCAGGGTGGAGGTCGATGACGAACTCGTGGCGCTGGCCGTGCTGGCGCTGGACCGGGTGATGGGCGAAGACTCGGAGTGGCTGGAACTCTGGGAGGAGAGCGGCTCCTCTCTGGAGGCCGTGGCCGTCATAGAAGGCATTCGCGGTGCTCTGGGGAGCATGTGAGCAGCCTCTGAATGCCTTCCGCATGCGACGGTCGCCTGCCGCTCTGCGGTGACGGTTCCCCACAGCGGCTTTGTCGGCGGGGCGTTCCGATGGGATCGAGGCTGGCCGGCCGGAGAGCGTTGAGCCCATCTTGGAAGGCGAGAGGTTCCTCGTTCCGGGTACGAGCGTGACGTGACCGCCGATCACCCACGTGGAAGCGATCATTGCCGCGCGCACTGCCGATGTCACGCCGGCCGTTGTCTGGTCGAGATGGTAGGAACTACCCGTTGGTTGATCTTTTCCGGACGGAGTGCGCGTTCCTATGACGGACGTACCGAAGGCCTCTGAGCTCTCCGAGATTCTGCGTGAGATGTGCACACAGATCGCCGAGGCGGCGCCGGAGGGCTGGCTGCGGGCGACGGCGAACGGTTTTGCCGACAAGCAGGACGTCGGGCTTGCTGGCGTGTCGTACAGGCTGGCCGCCAGCGACGAACATGCCGTAGAAGTGGATCTACGGCGCGGCCTGCGCCAGGCGTACAGGGTGTCAGGTGCCTCAGAACAGGGCCTGAGCATCGAACTGACCGTCGATGCCTCCGGAAGGTTCGAGGCGGTCACCGGGCTTGGGGTGAGCAGGTTGAGCCATCCCAAACGTGGCTTTATGTACGTGCTCAAACCTGAAACTCTCCCGCCCAACCCCGGGGATGAGCAGGAGAAGCCCGTGAACCCCACACCGGCGGGCGACCCAGAGGAGGCCGTCCGCCTGCTGAGGGAGTACCTCGGGCGGCGAGCCGAGCTCCTTTGCGGCATGCTGGACGACCCCTCCGGCATACTGCCCGCCCCGCTACCGCCCTCGCGGCTGGAAGAGGTGGAGAGCAGGCTGAACGTGGCGCTTCCTGCAGATCTGCGCGCGTTGTACGGCGTGGCCGACGGCGATGGGCAAGTCGGACTCTTCGGGCGAATGTCATGGTGGATGGATACGTCCGGAGTGGCCGCGGTGCATGGCGGTGACCGCCATTGGGCACCGCGCCACTGGAGAGATCGGCCTTTCGCGCCTTTCAGGCCCTTCGTCCACGACGCCGACCCTCCCGGGACGGTGCGGCGGTCGGTGGATCGGCGCGGTTGGATCCCGTTCGTGATCGGGACCGACGGTAACTACCTCGCGGTGGACATGGATCCGGCCAGTGGGGGCCGACCCGGGCAGGTCATCCGCATCGGCTCCGGCTACTACCACGGACCCACCTATGTCGCCGACTCGGTGACGGCCCTGCTTCGCCGCTATGTGGACGCGCTCGCTCGCGGCGACCACAGGATCGGCGAGGACGGCGACCTGTGGATCGACGTGCCGGAACCGCACAAGGGTGCAGGCACACACCTGCAGACCTTGCGGGTGACCGAAGACGACGAAGCCAACCTCCAGCTCGCACGCCAGGCCCCGTTCTTGCGTGCGGTGGAACTGTCCCGCTGCCGGTCCGCCGACCTCACGGCGCTACGTGAAGCTCCGGTCGAGACGCTCGACATCGATCTCAAGACGATCGACCTGGCCCCGCTGGCCGGCCACCCGACCCTGCGGGCCGTGACCTTGACCACGCCTCACCCCGTTGACCTGGGCACGCTTCGCACCCTTCCCCGCCTTGAGGGACTGGATCTGTCCCGCGCCTCCACCCACGGCATCCGGGCGATCGCCGAGCTGAAGGGATTGCTGTACCTGGCGCTGCGCTATGAGCAGTGGCAGGAGCTGTGGGCGTACACCGATCGGATGCCTGCGCTCGCGGCGGCGTTCCTGGCTGGCAAGGTCCCGTACGACAAAGTCGCCGACTGGACGGCCCAGCTCAACGTCCGTATCGTTGACCGGCGGCCCACCGCCCAGCAAATCCACCACGGCCATCGATGACCCAGCACACCAGTTCCGTTGGCGCCAAGCCCGCTGATCTGACCTGCCTCAGCTCCGATGGCTGACAGGAGCCCCACCTCAGCGCAACATCGACCACTGCCCCACACTCAGCAGCCCGCACAGGGAGTCCCACAACCACTGCTCGCCTGACGTCCCCAATACCAAACTGCAGGCGCGTGGTTCCACGAACAGCTGACTGCCGCTTGAGGGTGACAGCGGACGGGGTGCGTGCTGGTGGCGGCGACAAGCGTGACACCATGTGCGACGCTGAACGCATGCGCCTTCCTGGCCGCAAGCGCGCCCCGCAGGACGGTCACGCGTTCGTGCGGCGGCGCTGGTGGTCTCGCCGCCGAGGCACGTCTGCGGGCCACGCGAACGTAGCCGAGCTGGATGAGGGGCGGCACGTGTGGCGGGTTGCCTGGTGGGGTGAGGGCTGGGGCGTGTGGCCCGGCCGGAAGCCGGACGTCACGACAATGCCCGCCTACAGCGCTGAGGACATCTCCCAGGCCAAACCTGAGGTTGCGGCCCATTGGGCGTTTGAGGTGGTGCCGCCGCTCGGCCGTACGGTGATCGAGTGCCCGCCGTGGGGAGTGGTGAGCGGCAGCCGGCAGGCCCTCAGGTGATCGGTTCGGGGTGGTCGCAATCTACGTGGCTGCTGGAGCTCTCGTCCTGCACCTTGTAGGGCTCGCCGTTGGTGAACGTGCCGACGATGGAGACACGCGCCCGCATCCCGGCATGGGGACACGAGGGTGTAGGACTTGGCCAGGCCAGGCAGCTGTTCGTAGTAATCGTGGTCCACCTCGTACCAGTCGGCGAATAGGCCGTCCTTGTGGTCGATGGCGATCCGGGCGTGGAACGTGGTCAGGACTTCCTGGCCGCATGTGACGCGCAGGCTCACTCTGACTCGGGGCGCGGCTGATGCGAATTGGACGGCGGTGAGTGGTCCCCAAGAGTTTTCGCAGCTATGGCGGCCTTCGGGCTGGGTGGTGCTGCGGTTGCCGCAGTCTGCTGGGGTGGTGGCCAGAGTGAGGGCTGTGGCGATGACGGCGGCGTGTTCGGTCCACACAGCGGGGCCCCATGGGTGGCGGGTGATCCGTCGTCTGGAACGGTGGCCGTGCCAGACACTTCGTGTACGCAATTGTTCACTCTCCGCAGGCTGGTTGGCGTTCGGAGCCGGGCGTCAACGGCCCGGCGAAGGCCCGTTTGTGGCGACACTCGGTGGAGCTGACGAGGTAGGATCGGTTGGCAATCGGAATCGATTGGTAGGCGATGAGAGATGGACGTCGCACGTACGCAGGCCGCGCTCCGGCTGATCGCCCGCGGGTTCGAGGAGCTCGCCGCCGCCCTGGGCGAGGAGGAGGCTGGGGAGGACGAGCGGACCGCCCGGGTCATCGAGGAGTGGGGCCGGCGGGGGCTGACGCAGAAGGAGGCGTCGGTGCTGTTCCAGCGGCACGGGTTCGCCCCACAGACGACCGGCGGGTGGACCAGGGGCGACTGGATCGAGATCGGCGACGACGGCCTGCGCTACCTCACCGCGAAATCGCACACCTGGCTGGAGGAGCGGACATGACCTTTTCCGTACGCATCGCCGTACGCGGCTATGAGCTCGACACGCAGGGCCACGTCAACAGCGCCGTCTACCACCAGTACGGCGACCACGCTCGCTGGGAGTGCCTGCGTGCGGCGGGCATCTCAGTCGACGATCTGGTGAGCTCGGGCGTCGGCCCGGTCACCCTGGAGAACACCATCCGCTACCTCGGCGAGCTGCGCGGCGGCGACGAGGTGGAGGTGACGTGCGCGTTCCTGTGGGGCGAGGGGAAGACGTTCAGAATCTCGCAGGAGTTCAGGCACGCCGACGGGCGGGTGGCGGCCGAGATGACCAGTGTGGGCGGGCTGCTCGACCTGGAGGCCCGCCGCCTGGTGGACGACCCGGCAGCCCGCTGGCGCTCCCTGGCCGCCACACCGGACGTGCTCGGCCTCTGAAACCGCCGACACGCCGACGTGCTCGGCCGCCAAGAAAGGAATGATCAGGCCGCACAGCACCGCCTGGGTCGTGAGGCCATCATTCCGGAGCGGCGTCTCCCCGCCGAAGGCATGATCAAACCCCTGCGGAGCCATCACTGCATGCAGATGAAACACTCCCGATCACCACGCAGGTGACCGGGTGTTCTTCTTCGGCTGACGCCTTTGTTCAGGCGGACGGCAAGTCGAATTCACCTGCTTTGGCGCCATCGATGAACGCGACCCACTCGGACGCGCTGAACTGGAGCTGTAGCCCTTGAGGGTCCTTGCTGTCACGCACAGCAGCTCCGCCTCTGGGTAAAGCGGCGACCTCTACACAATCGCCGCTGACGTTGCTGAACCTCGACTTGCGCCAGACGAGGGCCGTGTCGTCACTGTCGATGCTGGGGGTGTCGCTCATTAGGCTTCCTTACCTAGCTTCGCGATAAAGCTCCGGCTCTGCCCCGGGCTGAGAGCCTTTGCCATCAAACAGTCATAGACCAGATTATACCTGTCTACCTCGACTTGCTCTTCAAGGTAGAGACCACTGACTTCGTTCTCGATGTAGACCACGTCAGGATCAGGGGGCGTGAAGCTCAGGAGGACGAAGCCGCCACCCATTCCAGCATGCATGGCGGCGCTGAACGGGAGAACTTGCAAGGTCACGTGGGGAAGCTGTGATAGCTCAGTCAGGCGCTTGAACTGGCCCTGCGGACCCATGCTGGCAGCAGCGACCCGCCGCAGACTTGCTTCGTTGAGGACGAAGGAGAGCTTGCGGGCGTCGTCTTGGAGTATCCGCTCTTGTCGGGCCATCCGGAAGGCGATTTTTCGGTCAATCTCGTCATTGCCGAAACTGGTTGGCTGGGTCGCGAGGTATGCGCGGTAGTAGTCGACTGTCTGAAGTAGGCCGGGAATTAGCTCCACGTCGTAAGATCGCCGCCCTTCGGCCTCGACCTCTAAGCCGATCAAGACTTGGAACCACTCCGGAACGACATCTCCGTAGGTATGCCACCATCCCCGCTGGCGGGACTGGCGCGCGAGAGTAAGAAGCTCCTCTACCTTTTCGCCGTCAACGCCGTATATATCTAGAAGTAGCCGGAGATCGGACGCTTTGATGCCTCGGCGGCCACTTTCGATGCGACTGACAGATGATTGTGCCACTTCAAGTTGTTGAGCAACCTGCTCGGCGGTAAGGCCGGATTCCTTGCGCAGCCGCTTCAGTTCGGCCGCCAATCGGCGTCGCCTCACAGTGGGGCTACTTCCACTCTCACCGGTCATTAGTCCACCTCAAGATGTAGAGATGTCGGCCTCAAGGTCGCGGGTCCTATGAGGGTCGCGCACCCGCAAGGAAGAAGCAAACAGCTATATCCATTTTGGATATTGCCAGTTGCATGCGACTGGATGCATCATGGCCGTAGCTTGTCGCTCAGGGGTGGACGCCGGCCGCTACTTGCCCGTTCCGGCCGAGGCAGTAAAGACAGGCGATCGGATGAGGCCCCGAGAAGAGTCTCCTGCCCGATATATGAGGGAGGTCCAGGCATGCGATATTTCGATCACAATAAGGAGCGTTTCGTTCACTTAATGCGATTGACATGGGATCTGGCTCAGCTCGGGGTGGCGCTGGCGGTGCAGTTGCATCGAAGGGACAAAGTCGTTCATTTCTATTTCTCGGGTGCGGAGGGCTTTGCGGGTGCGGGCCGCGCTGAGAAGCGAGGAATGGGTCTTCACATGGGGTCACGGTCGTGGTCGGTGGGTGGGTGTGTACGACGTGGATGCGGCTACGCGGGTCTGGGAGGTGGCGCGGTGAAGGAGCGGTTTCTTGGTGAAGTCGTGTTGCCGGGGGTGGCGTATTCGGTGGCGGTGGCTCGTCACTGCGTCGGGGAGATGCTGGCGGCGGCAGGGCACCGGGACGTGGAGAATGTGCAGCTGATCATCAGCGAGTTGATCACCAACGCGCTGATCCATACCGCTTCGGGGCTGTATGGCGGGGTGGTGACGGTGGATGTTGTCGCCGTTGATGCCGAGATCGTTCGCGTTGAGGTGACCGATGACGGGGCGGACACGGTCCCTCGAGCGCGAGTGTCCAGCGGTGACGACTGTCACGGGCGGGGTCTGTGGCTGGTCGAGCAGATCTCGCTCAAGTGGGGCGTGCGCCTGTTGGGTGCGGGACAGCGCGCGGTCTGGGCGGAGACGTTCACGGGTCAGGCCGCGCCCGTCTGCGCCGGAGAAGACGTGACGGCCCAGGCCGCGCACAGCGGGCGTCAGCTGAGGAGATGAGCTGGGTGATGAGTCAATGGCGGTTTCCCCCTCATTGCACGGCACCGCACGTATCAGCCGTGCAGACGCACTACGACCAACTGGTCTGGAACGCTCCACGCGGAGGCGAGCCGGACGGCCGGGTCATGCGGTGGACCTGCGACTGCGAAGACGTCTTCTACGAACTGATCACGCTCGGCGGGTTGCGGTTCATTCGCCGGACGGCCCTCCGGGCCGGGAAGACCGTCATTCATGAGAGTGATCGCTGGTCCTTCCATGTGGCAGATGCCACGTGGAGCGCCCTGCTTTTCGGTCATGTCAGATGAAGTACAGCCGGCGCTGACATGGGCGGACCCGATGTTGGCGTTGCGCATGCCGCAGAAGCACATGTAGGTGTCGGCGAGCTTGAAGAACGCCAAGGTGCGGAGGTCGCGCGGTACTGAGCGCACTTGTATGTGCCTTGGGCCATATCGGCGGCGTCCTCGCAGAAGCCGTTGAGTCCGCCCGGAGCAACATGGATGCCCGTAGCCGCCGAGCGCAACGTCCCGGCCGCGCGGGCCCGGGGCTGCGATTCGATAGACGGGCTCACCTCCACGGCTGAAACAAGGGTCCGCACCCCAGGTCTCCGATCGGCGGTGCGTGGGCTTGGGTCTGGGCCAGGTGGCAAAAGTCGGTGCCGGTCTCGAGAATGTTGCCGCCAAGGTTAGTCCGCTCCAATCAGCCGGCCCAGCGAAGCGTTCCTGGGAAGGCGATCCGAGCGAAGCGAGGTCCTTCAGGGGGCGGGCGTCAGCCCGCCTGGGAGAACGTCTGGAGCGAAGCGGAGGGCCGTTGTGGGCGGGTGGGCATCAGAGCTCAGAACCGAAGCCCCAGTCAGGCGGCGGAAGGCACTAGTGAATCCCGAAGAACTCAATGTTGCGATGGTCAACGCTTTGGCCTCCAACGGCGAGTTGACGGATGAGGCATGGCGGACAGCATTGCTCGCCGTGCCCCGTCACCTTTTCGTGCCGGCGGTGGCCTGGGCCGAACCAGACGACGCCCCCGGCTACCTGATCGATCGGGAGAGCAATCCGGACGCATGGCTGAAAGCCGCCTACGCCGATCATGCGATCATCACGCAGTTCGATGACGGGGCTACGGAAATCAGCAAAGGGCCGGGGCGCTATACCTCGTCCCTGTCGGCTCCGGGAGTCGTGCTGGACTTCCTTGAACTTCTCGGATCCGACACGAACGATCGGGTGCTGGAGGTGGGCGCGGGGCCAGGGTGGACGGCTGGTCTGCTGTCACATCGGGTCGGTGAGGGGTGTGTGACAAGCATAGAGATCGATGAGGAGGTGTTCTCGACAGCAGTTGGCAATCTCAGGGAGGTCGGCCACCGGCCGCACCTGGTTCGAGGCGATGGCGAACGAGGATGGCCCCGGGGCGCTCCCTACGACCGTGTGCATGTCACTTGTGGCGTGTTCGAGGTCCCCTATGAGTGGGTGCGGCAGACGCGGCCTGGCGGAGTGATTGTGCTGCCGTGGATGCCCCGCTATGAGCCTGGGTATCAGCTACGGTTGTCGGTCGGCCCGCATGGCACGGCGTCCGGGAATTTCACGGAGTACGCCGGGTACATGCTGCTGAGAAGCCAGCGTGCTGCTTCTCCACCGCTTTTTGAGGACGATTTCCGGTACAGGTCTGCAGATTGATCCTGTGACAGTGTTTCGCGCTGGGTACGGAGCGGATGTGGCCATTGCTGGAATGTTTCCCGACATCGCCGCACGCGTGGACAGGGAGAACGACTTCCAAACTTGGCTGTGGGCCGGTGATTCCAAAGCTTACTTATCGGGCCTTGAGGTGGCGCAGGTCGGGTCCCGCAACCTGTGGGATGAGGTAGAGCGGGCTTTTTCGCGGTGGACGGAATGGGAAAGACCCGAGCTGAGCAGGTTCGGAATGTGCGTCACTCCCATTGGCCAATATATGTGGCTGGACTCCCCAGATAATCCTGTCGCGCTACCTGAGCCAAAGTGTTAAAGCCTGCGCGATCCCGCGGCCGCCAAGGAGATCCTCGACCTGGACGGCCTGCATCCCCGCGTGCAGGACATCGTCCTCAACACTCCCGGAGCTCCAGAGCTCATCGACAACCTCGTCGCCTACGCGCTCCTGCCCGCCAGCCCGAAAGTGATCGCTCTCGGTTGCGCAGGCGGAAAACACCGTGCTGCTGGCCTGGTGGAACTCACCGCCGGACGCGTTCGTGCCTGCGGCCGCGACGTCGAGGTCGAACACCTCCACGCCCACCTGCCCCGCGTCCTGAAAACGGCCGCATCGTGATCCGCTCAGTTCGTGCTTGGTGCGACCGCGCACAGATAGGTCGATTCCTCCAGGAGTTGTGCTGTGAGCTTGACCCCGGTCAGGTGCTCCGCCAGCGCAAAGACGGTCCCAATACGCGCCGCAAAGTCGTCAACTGGGTCGATCCCGTCCGGCTGGTCGCCGTCCTGCAGGTCGAAGCCCACCTGCCGCATGACTTCGACCAACCCGTCTGGATCACTGCCATACCGATAGTCGGGGATGGCGGGCTCGAAGCTGAGGCGGATCTCGCCGTCTTCCACCCAGAAGAAGTAGCTGACCGCGTTGACGTTGCGGTAGTGAGACACGAGCCGCGTGCCCGCCGACAACGGTTCCATGATCTCCCGCGTGATCCCCATACCGCCGTTGGGCTCGACGATGAGGCACCAGTCTTCGACCGCAACGGCCCCGAAGAAGTGGCCATCCCAGGCACCGTACTGACCCGGGCCAGAACAAGTAGCGCCGATCACATCGTCGAAGCTCATGCCAGAAGGAACGTTCTCAATCCACGCGCCGAGTCGCGCTACGACGTCCTCGGTCCGCGCACCAAGTCGCGCCACAACGTCCTCGGGACGCACGCCCTCGATCAAGGTGAAGCAGTATCCCTCCACCAAGCTTGGAAATCGGTCATAGAACCAGACGTAGTCAGCTGCTGTTGCGATCACCTTCACATGCTGACAGCCCTGACCGACAAAACGATCACCAGCAAGGCGACCTGCTCAAATGCCATACCGGCCCACCTTCAGGCCAACTTCTTAGTCCGAAAAAGACATGTTGTGTACGCCATTGTTCACTCTCCGAAGGCGACTTCGCGTTCGGATGCGGGCGGTCCACTCCGATCAGCCGACCCGGCGAAGCGCTCTTGGAAAGGCGCCCGAGCGCAGCGAGGCCCTTCAGGGGGCGGGCGTCAGCCCGCCTGGGAGGAGATCTGGAGCGAAGCGGAGGGCCTTTGTGGGCGGGCGGGCATCAGACGGCCAACCACCGAATCGGGCAAGGGGTGGGCTGAAAAGGACGTCCGGAGCGAAGCGGAGGTCCCTTGGTAGGGGGTTGAGCGTGCGAGTTGAGCTCATCTCCTTGGCTGCAACCAGGGTCCGCACCCAAGATCCCCGCGACGCACCGGCTTAGGTCTGGGCCAGACGGTAGGAGTCGGTGCCGGTCTCGATGAGGTTGCCGCCAAGGGTCAGTCCACCTAATCAGCCGACCCGGCGAAGCGTTCCTGGGAAGGCGGTCCGAGCGTAGCGAGGCCCTTCAGGGGGCGGGCGTCAGCCCGCCTGGAAGGACGTCCGGAGCGAAGCGGAGGGCCGTTGTGGGCGGGCGGGCATCAAACAGCCAACCACCGAATCGGGCAAGGGGTGGGCTGAAAAGGTCGTCCGGAGCGTAGCGAAGGTCCTTTGCGGCGAGCAGCCAGCTACTTCTTGGTCTTGTCGGCGCTTGAATCGGTCGACAGTGCCGCGACGAACGCCTCCTGAGGCACCTCGACCCGGCCGACCATCTTCATCCGCTTCTTGCCTTCCTTCTGCTTCTCCAGCAGCTTGCGCTTACGCGTGATGTCGCCGCCATAGCACTTGGCCAGGACGTCCTTGCGGATGGCGCGGATGTTCTCGCGGGCGATGACGCGGGCGCCGATGGCCGCCTGGATCGGTACCTCGAACTGCTGCCTGGGGATGAGCTCGCGCAGCTTCTTGGCCATGTCCACGCCGTACGCATAAGCCTTGTCCTTGTGGACGATGGCGCTGAAGGCGTCGACCGGCTCGCCCTGGAGCAGGATGTCGACCTTGACCAGCTCGGACTCCAACTCCCCGTCGGGCTCGTAGTCGAGCGAGGCGTAGCCGCGGGTGCGCGACTTGAGCTGGTCGAAGAAGTCGAAGATGATCTCGCCGAGCGGCAGCGTGTAGCGGATCTCGACCCGGTCTTCCGACAGGTAGTCCATGCCGCGGAGCTGACCGCGCCGCCCCTGGCAGATCTCCATGATCACGCCGATGAACTCGGCAGGGGCCAGGATGGTCGACTTGGTCACCGGCTCGAAGATCTGCGCGATCTTGCCGCCGGTGGGGAACTCCGACGGGTTGGTGACGGTCAGCTCGCTGCCGTCCTCCAGGACCACGCGGTAGACGACGTTGGGCGCCGTGGAGATCAGCGACAGGCCGAACTCGCGCTCGAGACGTTCGCGGACGATCTCCATGTGCAGCAGGCCGAGGAAGCCGACGCGGAAGCCGAAGCCGAGCGCGGCCGAGGTCTCCGGCTCGTAGACCAGCGCGGCGTCGTTGAGCTGGAGCTTGTCGAGGGCTTCGCGCAGCTCGGGGTATTGGTCGCCGTCGATCGGATAAAGGCCGGAGAACACCATCGGCTTGGGATGGTCGTAGCCGGCCAGCATCTCGGTGGCGCCCTTGGCGGCCGAGGTGACGGTGTCACCGACGCGCGACTGGCGCACGTCCTTGACGCCGGTGATCAGGTAGCCCACCTCTCCGACACCCAGCCCCAGCTCCGACACCTTGGGCTCGGGCGAGATGACGCCGATCTCCAGCGTCTCGTGGGCGGCTTGGGTGGACATCATCAGGATGCGCTCGCGCTTGCCCAGGTGGCCGTCGAAGACCCGGACATAGGTGACGACACCCCGGTAGGTGTCGTAGACCGAGTCGAAGATCAGCGCACGGGCGGCCGCGTCGGAATCGCCCACCGGCGCGGGAACGGTCTGCACCACGTGGTCGAGCAGTTCGCTCACACCTACGCCGGTCTTGCCCGAGACCCTGAGCACATCCGACGGGTCGCAGCCGATCAGGCCCGCGAGCTCCTCGGCGAACTTCTCCGGCTGCGCGGCGGGCAAGTCGATCTTGTTGAGCACCGGGATGATGTGCAGGTCGTTGTTCATGGCCAGGTAGAGGTTGGCCAGCGTCTGCGCCTCGATGCCCTGGGCGGCGTCGACCAGCAGGACCGCGCCCTCGCACGCCTGCAGCGACCGGGAGACCTCGTAGGTGAAGTCGACGTGGCCCGGCGTGTCGATCATGTTGAGCACGTGGCCGTCCCACGGCAGCCGCACGGCCTGCGACTTGATCGTGATGCCGCGCTCCCGCTCGATGTCCATCCTGTCGAGGTATTGGGCGCGCATGGACCGGTCGTCGACCACGCCGGTGATCTGCAGCATCCGATCGGCAAGGGTCGACTTGCCGTGGTCGATATGCGCGATGATGCAGAAGTTGCGGATCAACGCGGGGTCGGTCTGGCCAGGCTGAGTGCGCACCGAAGTCCGTTTCGACAGGGTTGAGGTCAAGCGTCTTTCATGGTGACATGCCCGGGTGATTGCCCGAACCGTCATTCGCCGTGGCCTGCGCCTTGTCGCGCTGGCCTTGGCCATCGTCGTCGCGCTGATCGGCCTCCTGGCCGGCGCGCTCCGCCTTCAGTTTACCGGTGCCCCAGCGGCCTGGGCGAAGAGCACGGGCAACGACGCCCTCTGGCTCGGCCACGCGTGGGTCGACGGCCGCCGTACGGAGGCGGATGTGGAGCGGCTCGCGGTACGCCTGCGCGCCACGGGCATCAAGGATCTGTACGTCCATTCAGGGCCGTTCGAGAAGGACGGCCGCTTAGATCCCGCCAAATACCCCAACGCACGAAATTTCGTCCAATGGGTTCGGCAACACCTCCCCGGCCTCCGCGTCTCCGCTTGGCTCGGCCAGAAGGTCGACGGCCTCCTCGACCTCGACAACGCCACATCCCGCGAGAACGTCCTGGCCGGAGCCGCCGCCATCATGCGGACCGGCTTCGACGGCATCCACTACGACTTCGAGCCGATCGGTGACGGCGACCGCAACTTCCTCGACCTCCTCGAGAAAACCCGCCGGCACACCGGGCTCCTGTCCATCTCGACGCCCCAGATCGAGCCGTACCCCCTGATGCGCCTGCCCGCCCGGGCCGTCATCGGCCACGACAAGTACTGGTCGAGCGGCTACTTCAAGCAGGCCGCCGACCGCGTCGACCAGGTCGCCATCATGACGTACGACTCCTTCACTCCCGCGCCGTCCCTTTACGGGGGCTATGTCGCCCGCCAGGCCACACTCGCCCTCGACCTGGTCCCCGAGACGAAGCTGGTCCTCATCGGCGCCCCCGCCTACCACGACCATGGCATCGGCTGGGGCGACTCCGCCGAGAGCGTCGCCATGGCCGCCCAGGGCGCCAAGCTGGCTCTGACGAACCATGGCAGGCGGGAGCGGTTCGGCCTGGCGCTGTACGTCGATTTCGCGGCAACCGAGGAGGATTGGCGCGAATACACCACCGAGTGGTTCTCCTGAGGACGTACACTGAACCGAGACTCCAATATCCAGGCGCGTTGATTTGAGCTGCCGTCTGGATTCTTGGTAACCTGTTCAACTGCGTGTGGCGCGCCCTCTCTCGAGCCCGCGCGCCCCATCCATCACCAGACTTTCACCGAGGCTTCTTCGTGGCGAACATCAAGTCCCAGATCAAGCGCAACAAGCAGAACGAGAAGGCTCGCCTGCGCAACAAGGCTGTCAAGTCTTCACTGAAGACGGCTGTGCGCAAGTTCCGCGAGGCCGCCGAGCAGGGCGACGCCCAGCAGGCCGCCGAGCTGCAGCGGGCTGCCGCCCGTCAGCTCGACAAGGCTGTCAGCAAGGGTGTCATCCACAAGAACCAGGCCGCCAACCGCAAGTCGGCGATCGCCAAGCAGGCCGCCGGCCTGGCAGCCAAGTAGGACGCCAGAGGCAAGGCACCACAGCGCCGCACCGCCGTCAAGGGGTGCGGCGTTTTTTGTCGCACGATTTCGATATCACACTGGCGTTCCGGGTCCGTCACCGTTCTGAAGATCACCTTGCCTCCCCCGCTTGCATGCCCAAGGGTTCACTAAACGGGGCAAGGGGGGCGTATGCGGGGGCCGTTGGTCGTCAAACGGGCGTTCAGCGAGCCGCTGCTGTTACTGGCCGCGTTCGGGTCGATCCTGCTGGCCACCACGACCCTGGTAGCGCTGACGATGTACGCCTCCACCATCGCCGAGGTGGGCGTGCGCCGCACGATGGAGACCGCGTCGCTGGGCCAGGTGGCCGCGACCATCGCCACGCCCGTCAACACCGAGACGTTCCCGGCGCTCGACCGGGCGATCCGCGCCGAGCTCGCCAGGGCCTACGCGGGCGGGCCCGCCGCCATCACGACCGCCTTCCGCTCCGACTCGTACGTCCTGCCGGGCCAGGAGAGCCGCAAGACCCCCGAACTGCTCAGGTTCGGCAGCTATGACGGCCTCGACACCCACGCCAAGCTGATCTCCGGCGCCTGGCCAGGAGCCGGAGCCGACGTCGTCGAGGCCGCGATCTCGCTGTCGGCGGCCTCGGCGAGCGGCCTCAAGCCCGGCCAGGAGATCACCACCGAGGGCCGCCTCGATCACAAGGCGGTCAAAGTCCGCATCACCGGCGTCTTCCAGCTCAACGACCCGTTCGGCGACCGCTGGACCGGCGAGCAACTGCTCACCAGGGGCGTCGAGACGGGCGAGTACACCACCTACGGCCCGTTGATGGTCGCCCGCCAGACGTTCCTGAGCCGCTTCGCCACGAACGTCAACGCCACCTGGACCGCCGTCCCCGACCTGCGCACGCTGTCGCCGGAGCAGCTACGGCCGTTCGCCGGCCGGGTGAGCGAGTTACGCGACCGGCTGCGGGCGAACGGCTGCGCGAACTGCACCGCCACCAGCCGCCTGCCGGAGATCCTCACTCAGCTCGGCACCGCCGCCCTGGTGGCCCGCTCCACCATGCTCATCCCGGTGCTCCAGCTTCTGCTGCTGGCCGCGTACGCGCTCATGCTCACCGCCCGCCTGCTCGCCGACCACCGCCGCATGGAGGTGGCGCTGCTGCGCTCGCGCGGCGCGGGCACGCTGCGGCTGGCCGCGCTGGCGGGCGGTGAGGCGCTGCTGGTGGCCGTCCCGTGCGCGATCGTCGCGCCGTTCCTCGGCCCGCCACTGCTGGCCCTGGTTGACCAGGGCCCGCCACTGCTGGCCCTGGTCAACGCGCTGCCCTGGATCAAGGCCTCCGGTGTACGGCTGGCGCCCTCGGCCGACCTCGGCACGTTCGCGGTCTCGATCGGCGTGGCCCTGGCCTCGGCCGTACTCCTCATGCTCCCGGCCCTCACGGGCGCCCGGCGTACCTACGTGGAGGAGCAGTCGACGCGCGGGCGGAGCGGCGGGCGCGGGCTGATCGAGCGGGCCGGGGCGGACGTGGCGCTGCTGCTGGTCGCGGCGCTGGCCATCTGGCAGCTACGGCGCTATGGCGCGCCCGTCACCGCGACCGCCGCCGGCGACCTCGGCATCGACCCGCTCATCGTCTCGGGGCCGGCGCTGGCGCTGCTCACCGGCGGCATGCTGGGCCTGCGCCTGGTGCCCCGCGTCTCGAAACTGGCCGAGCGGCTCACCGCCAGGCGGCCCACGCTGGCTCCGGCGCTCGGCGTCTGGCAGGTCAGCCGGCGGCCGCTCAGGTACGCGGGGCCCGCGCTGCTGCTGACCATGGCCATCGCGATCGGCATCGTGTCCATGGCCACGGCCGCCACCTGGCGCGGCTCCCAGCAGGACCAGGCCCGCCACCAGGCCGGGGCCGACCTGCGGATCTCCGGGCCGCCGGATGGGCCCGAGCTGGGCACGTTCGGGCGCGGCAGCGCGTTCGCCGCGCTGCCGGGCGTCACAGCGGCCTCGCCCGCCTTCCGCGGTCAGATCGAGCTCAGCGGTGCGGACGCGGTCCTGCTCGGCCTCGACGCCGGCAAGCTCGACCGGCTCTTCCAGCTGCGGCCCGACCTGTCGGCGCGATCGGTCGGGGACATGGCGCTGGCGCTGCGCGAGGGCCGGCCGCGGGGTGCCCCGCTGGAGCTGCCGGGCAGGCCCACGACGCTCACGGTACGGGCCCGCGCCGACGCCGAGGTGCTGCTGCGGATCATGGTCTCGGACGCGCTCGGCGTCTGGCGCGAGCTGTCCCTGGGCCTGCTCCATCGGGGCGACAACCAGATCGACCTGGACCTCGGGGCGCTGGCCGGGCGGACCGGGAAGATCGCCTACCCGCTGTCCGTCCGCGGCCTGGTCGCCAATCCGCCCGAGAGCGGCGACGCGCAGGTCACGGTGACCGGTCTGAGTCCCGGCAGCGCGATTTCGCTGAAGGTGACCGGACCGCGGCCGGCCGCCGTCGCCTTCGACGAGCCGGCCGGCCCCCTGCCGGTGGTGCTCACCACCGACCTGGCCGCCGCGCTCAAGCTCTCGCCGGGCCAGGTGAGCCGGGTCAGCCTGGATCGGCGGGTCATCGAGGTCAAGGTCGCCGGCCTGGTCGATCGCATGCCGACGACCGCCGCGGACCAGCCGGCCGTACTGGCCGACTGGGGCACCCTCCAGGCGTACGGCCTGGCGGCGGGACAGATACCCAGAGCGGCCACCGAATGGTGGCTGGCCGCCGAGGGCGGCGACACCGAGCCCGCGCTCGCGGCGCTGAAGAAGCGGCCGGAGTGGAACGTCACCGCCGTCGACCAGCGTGAACTCGCCGGGCGGCTGCGGGACGACCCGCTGGCCAGCGGGCTGCAGGGGGCGCTGATCCTGGGCTTTGTGGCCGCGCTGGCGTTCGCGGTGCTGGGCTTCCTGGTGAACGCCACCGTCGCGGCGCGGGAGCGGATGGCGGAGTTCACGATCCTGCGGGCGCTCGGGGTGAGCTTCCGGCAGGTGTTCGGGATGCTGGCGATCGAGCAGGCGTTCGTCATCGGGCTGTCGCTGGTGGCGGGCACGGCGCTGGCGATCGTGGTGGGCGTCCTGGTCGTGCCGCACATCGTGCTCACCGGGCAGGCCGCGGCGGTCACGCCCGATGTGCTGCTCGACATCCCATGGGCGGCGACCGCGGCCATGCTGGCGCTGGTGGCCGCGCTGCTGCTCGGCATCGTCGCGGCGCTGGCCCGCAACCTGCGCGGGCAGGGTGGGGAGGACCTGTGAGGATCCTGCTGCTCGCCCGGGTGCGGCTCGGCGTGGTCGCCGTGCTGTCCCTGCTGACGTTGAGCGCCTGCCTGCTCGTGGCGGGGCTGCCGCGGGTGCTGCAGGGCTCGTACGACGACGCGCTCCACCGGGCCCTCCAGGAGGCGCCCGCGCAGCAGGCCGACCTGACCGTACGGACCGAGTCGCGCGGGGCGCTGGCGGACCTGCACGAGCCCGGCCAGTTCGCCACCAACGACGCCCGCCTCCGCTCGCTCGTCCCGCCGCGACTGCGGCCGCTGGTCTCGGCCACCGGCCAGATGAGCGCGAAGACGTACGACGTTCCGGTCAACGCGTCGAACGGGCTCACCTACATCAACCTCGCCTGGCTGTCGGACGGCGATCGGCGGGTCGAGTGGATCGACGGCCGGGCACCGGGCAAGCCGGGCGTCCTTCGCTGGAACGGGTCGGAGATCACGCTGTTCGAGGTGGGCATCGTCGACGAGGCCCGCGTCACGATGGGGCTGAAGGTCGGCGACGTGCGGATCCTCGGCGAGAGCGGCCAGATCGCCGCCAAGGTCGTCGGTGTGTTCAGGGCGAAGGACCCCGGCGCCCGCTACTGGAGCCACGACGCCGATGTCCTGCACGTCACGCAGATTCAGCCGCCCGGCAAGCTGGAGATGGAGCGGCGCACGACCGCGCTGATCCCGACGAGCGGCCTAGCCGTCCTGAACAGCTCCAGCCGCAACCTGGTCTACAGCTGGATCCTGCCGGTCGATCCCGCCGCGCCGTCCTCTCTCGACGTGCCCGAGCTGCGTGCCGCCGTCGAGGACTACAGGCGGTTGATCCCGGTGCAGATGGCGGGCAACGGGGGCCCGTACCGGCTGGAGACGGGTCTGCCGGGGCTGCTCGACGCGTTCGGAACCGCGCTGGGCACCGCGCAGACCGTGATGTTCCTGGTGCTCGGCGGGCTGCTGGCCGTGGCGCTCGGGGTGCTCGTGCTGGCCGTACAACTGCTGATCGAGCGGATCGATCACCCGCTCGCCCTGGCGCGGGCGCGCGGCGGGTCGCTGCGGCAGGTGGCGGGGGCCGGCGCGGCGCTCGTCGCGATCGCGGTGGTGCCCGCGGCGCTGGCCGGGTGGGCGCTGGCCTTCCTGGTGCCGGGGCCGGTGCCGTGGCTCGCCCACGCGGGACCCGCTCTCGTGCCGCTCACCGCGGTCGGCTACGCGGCCGCGCGGCTGGCCGTGACGCACCGGACGCCGCTGCACGAGCGGCGCGACGACGTGGCCGCCGCCCGCCCGTCGGCCCGGCGGATCACGCTGGAGGTGCTGGTCGTCGGCCTCGCGCTGGCCGGCGCGTACCTGCTGCGCACCCGTGGCCTGACGACCGGCGGGCAGGACCCGTTCCTGCTCCTCGTACCGGTCGCGCTGACGGTCGCCGCCGCGCTGATCACCATCCGCTGCTATCCCCTCCCCCTCAAGCTCCTCGTACGACTGGCCGCCCGCGGCCGGCTCGCCGTGCCCTTCCTGGGTCTGACCAGGGCGGCCAGGGCGCGATCCGCCAGCGCGCTGCCGGTGCTGATCCTGCTGCCCGCGCTGGCCGTGTCGGTGTTCGGGGCGGTGATCTCCGGCGGGCTGTCGGCCACGCAGCGCCTGGCGTCCTGGCAGAGCGTCGGCGCGCCGATCAAGCTGACCTCGCCCGTGGAGCTGCCCCCCGACGCCATCGAGCGGGTGCGCGAGGTGCCCGGCGTGCGGCTGCTCGTGCCCGCGCAGACCTCCACCGCGCAGATCGGCTACAGCGGCGAGCGGGCCCAGGTCATCGCCGTCGACCTGGCCCAATGGCGGCGGCTGCTGGACGGCGCGCCGATCAGCGTGCCCGCCCTCGCCTCCGGAACCTCCGGGATCCCGGTGCTGGTCTCCCATGAGATGCGCGGGCGCGGCACGTTCGAGATCGGCTGGTACGAGCGGACGAAGGTCACCACGGCCGGCGAGATCGCCGCTCTGCCCGGCTTCTACCCGCGCGGCAAGTTCATCGTGCTGCCGTTCGAGACCAACAAGCGGCCCGGCGTCAACACCCTGCTGATCCGGGGCGACGCCGACCCGGCGGCCCTGCTGGCGGCCACCGGACAGCCCGCGGCCCAGGTGGTCACGCAGGAGCGGGCCCTGGCCGCGATCGAGGACGACCCGCTGACCGGTACCGTCCAGGACGTCCTGCTCATCGCCACCGTCGCGCTGGCGGTCTACGCGCTCATCGCCGTGGTCGTGACGCTGGTGATCGGCGCGGCCGACCGGGCCAGGGCGCTGTCGTTCCTGCGCACGCTGGGGCTGTCCGACCGGCAGGCGCGGGGTCTGACCGTGCTGGAGATCCTGCCGCTCATCCTCATCACCTCGCTCGCCGGGCTCGCGCTCGGCCTGGCTCTGCCCGTGGCGCTCGGGCCCGCCATCGACCTGTCCGCCTACACCGGCGACCTGGCCGTCGGCGGCTACTCCGCCGATCCGCTCATGCCCGCCGTCCTGGCGGCCGGGCTGTCCGCCGTCGCCGTGCTCGGCGTCTACGCGCACACCGCCATCAGCCGCCGCCGCAACCTCGGCGCCGTACTCCGAGTGGGTGACCTCACATGAGTCCTACGTTGTCCGAACTGGAGGCCAGGGCCGTCGAGGGGAAGGCGGCCTTCGGCGGCGACGCGCACATCGTGTGCGACAACCTGGTCCGCATCTACAAGACCGAGGGCGTCGAGGTGGTCGCCCTGCAGGGCCTCGACCTGCTCATCCAGCAGGGCGAACTGGTCGCCGTCGTCGGGGCCTCCGGGTCGGGCAAGTCGACGCTGCTGAACGTCCTGTCCGGCCTGGACGTGCCGACGGCGGGCGTGGCCCGGGTGGCGGGCACGGACCTGCTGTCGATGACCGCGAAGGACCGGCTGCGTTACCGGCGCGACGTCGTCGGGTTCGTCTGGCAGCAGACCGCGCGCAACCTGCTCCCGTACCTGACCGCGCGCGAGAACGTCGAGCTGCCGATGAAGCTGGCGGGCAAGGCCCGCCGGGGCCGCGCGGCCGAGCTGCTGGATCTGATGGGCGTCGGCTCCTGCGCCGGCCGGAAGGTGCCCGAGATGTCCGGCGGCGAGCAGCAGCGGGTGGCCGTCGCCGTCGCCCTGGCCAACTCCCCGCAGCTCGTCCTGGCCGACGAACCCACCGGTGAGCTGGACAGCGAGACGTCGGAGGAGGTGTTCGGGGCGCTGCGCAAGGCCAACGGCGAGCTGGGTGTGACCGTGGTGATCGTGACCCACGACCCGCTGGTGTCCGAGCGGGTCGACCGGACGATCGGCATCCGCGACGGGCGTACCAGCAGCGAGACGCTCCGCCGCGAGGGCGTCGCCGAGGAGTACGCCGTGCTCGACCGCGTGGGGCGACTGCAACTGCCCCGCGACTTCATGAACGCCCTGGACATGGAGCGCCGGGTGCGCCTCGAACTCGAATCCGACCACATCGGCGTGTGGCCGGCCCGAGAGGAGCCCTCCGATGAGCAGTGAGCCCTTGGTCGTCGTCGAGGGGGTGCGCCGGGTCTATCGGAGCGGGCCGAAGGAGGTCGTGGCGCTGCGGGAGGTGTCGTTCTCGGCCTACCCCGGCGAGCTGATCGCCGTCCGCGGCCGGTCGGGGTCCGGCAAGACGACCCTGCTGAACCAGATCGGCGGGCTCGACCGGCCCGACGCCGGGCGGGTCCTCGTGGCCGGGGCCGAGGTCACCTCGATGTCCGAGGACGACCTGCTGGCGCTGCGCCGCGACGTGGTCGGGTTCGTGTTCCAGTCGTTCGGGCTGATCCCGGTGCTGTCGGCGGCCGAGAACGTCGGCGTGCCGATGCGGCTGGCCCGCACGCCGGTCGCGGAGCGGGAGGCGCGGGTGCGCATGCTGCTCTCCCTCGTGGGGCTGGAACAGCACGCCAACCAGCGGCCGTACGAGCTGTCGGGCGGGCAGCGGCAGCGCGTGGCGATCGCCAGGTCGCTGGCCAACCGGCCCCGGCTGCTGGTCGCCGACGAGCCCACCGGGCAGCTCGACTCGCAGACGGGGCGGCAGATCATGGAGCTGCTGCGCGCCCTGGTACGCAGCGAAGGCGTCACCGCGCTCGTCGCCACCCACGACCCGAGCCTCATCACGCTGGCCGACCGGGTGCTGGAGATCAGCGACGGAGTTCTCCGGGAGAATCCGCCGCCGGCCGGGGCTCTTCTGGAGGCCGAGTCGAGGCCGGGAGGCCGATGATCGCGGCCAGGTTCGCCACGGCCACGGCGGCCGCTCCCGCCAGCAGCAGCCCGGTCATGCCCACGAACCCCGCGAGCGGCGCCGCGACGGCCAGCCCGAACGGCCGCGACGCGAACGAGATGAGCTGATCGAAGGCCCGCACCCGCCCCAGCGCGCCCTCGGGGATCTCCTCGGCGACGACCGTCTCCCACAGCGGGCTGAGCAGCCCGAGCCCGAACATCGCCACGAAGTAGGCCGCCGCGATCAGCACCACGTTCGCCGTCACCGCCAGGGCCACCAGCGGCAGCAGGTACAGCGCGGCGGCCACCTGGACGGCGACCAGCGGCCTGCGGATGGGCAGCCTCGGCACGACGAACACCCCCGTCACCAGGCCGACCGTGCCGCACTGCACGATCAGCACCCAGCTCGCCTCGCCGCCGAGCCGCGTGACCGCGGTCAGCGGGCCGAGCGTGAGGAACAACCCGGCCATGAAGTGCCATACGCCGTGACCGAGCACCGACTTCAGGAACCACGGCCGCGTCCTGACCTCGCGCCACCCCTCGGCCAGGTCCTTGGCGAACGTGGCCCGGGGTCTCGCGGGCTGCTTGGCCGTACGGACTCCGCCCAGGGTGAGCGCCGAGCAGGCGAACAACGCGGCGGTGAGCAGCGCCGCCCATCCCGGGCCCGCCACCAGCACCACACCACCCGACAAGGCGGGGGCGAGGACGCTGGACGCGCTCGTGGCCACGCCGATGCGGGCGTTCACCCGCAGCCGCTCCGGGCCCGGCACCACGGCCACGACCAGCCTCGGTACGGCCGGCATGCCGAACGCGATCGCCACCCCGGCCACGGCCGACAGCACGGCCAGGTCGAGCACGCGGCCGGCGCCCATCAGCAGCTCGATCCCGATGGCGGCCTGGGAGAGGCCACGGACCAGGTCGGCCACCAAGGCCACCCGCTCGGGCCGGAACCTGTCGGCCAGCACTCCGCCGACCGGGAGGAGCAGGAGGAGGGGGATCATCTCGCAGGCCAGCACGGTGCCGAGGGCCTCGGCCGAGCCGGTGGAGCGGAGGACGGCGAGCGTGAGGGTGGTGGGGATCAAGGCGGTGGCCAGAGCGGAGATGGCTCGGCCGATCAGCAGTCTCATGGAGGGTGAGATTAATTCGCTGGCTAATGTTTCGTCAACAAAATACTTGCTGGCGTACGATTGGCGCGTGGACTCGAGGAACGCGGCTGACGCCGAAGACTCTGTTGATCGGCACCTGGCGCGGTGGCGGGGCAAGGCGCCGTACGACGAGCGGGTGGAAGCCCTCGTGACGCGCATGCAGTTTCTCGTCAAGCACCTGCGTCAGACGAAGGAGACGGCGCTGGCGCAGGTGGGGATGCAGGACTTCGAGTTCGAGACGCTGCATCGGCTGGTGGCCGGGGCCGGTTCGGCGACGCCTTCGGAGCTGGCCAGCGAGCTGATGCTGTCGCCCGCGGGGATGACCGGCCGCCTCGACACGCTGGAGAAGTCGGGCCTGATCCGACGTCTGCGCAGCACGGACGACCGGCGCCGGGTCGACGTGGAGCTGACCGACAAGGGGCACGAGCTGTGGTTGGAGGCCATGCGGATCCGGGGGGAGGTGGAGACCGAGATGGTGTACGCCCTGGATCCGGCGGAACAGGCGGTCCTGGACGGCCTGCTCAAACGGCTCCTGGTACATGTCGAATCCAGCCGTTGACCTCATGAATGGCCCGGGCCGCGCCGCCGGCGGCCAAGGCGGCGAGTCTCGCGTGCACGAACCCTGCGCCGCGGCATCGACCGTGGTGACCTGCCCGCCACCCTCGACACCGGGCTGGTTCAGGACCTGTGGGCGGGGACCATCCTGTACCGCCGGCTGCTGAGCGGCTCGCCACTGGATGACGAGCTCGCCGAACGCCTGGTCCGGCTGGTCTTCGACGCCTCAGCGAGGCTGAGCTCCTGACCATGGTCTTCGGCGGACCCCCGCCCGCCCGTGGGAGCCGCCGGCTACCGGCCGGTGCGGCTGGCGACGATCACCTGCACCGTGTGTTCGAGCGCGTACGCCGGGTCGGCTCCGCCGCCCTTGACCTGCTCATCAGCGTCGGCCACCGCCTGGATGGCCCGTGACAGGCCTTCCGGACCCCAGCCGTTCAACTGCCGCTTGACGCGGTCGATCTTCCACGGCGGCATGCCGAGGTGGCTCGCCAGTTGCCCGCCCCTGAGGTTGCGCGGCGCGCCGCCGACCTTGGCCAGGCCCCGCAGCCCTCCCGCCATCGCGCTCACCAGCAGCACGGGGGCCACTCCGGTGCCGAGCGCCCAGCGGAGCTGCTCCAGCGCCTCGGCCAGCCGCCCCTCGACCGCCGAATCGGCCACGTTGAACCCGGTGACCTCCGCCCGCCCCTTGTGATAGCGGGCCACGGCCGCCGCGTTGATCGTCTTGTCTTCCGTGTCGAACACCAGCTGGTTGCACGCCGCGGCCAGCTCCCGCAGATCGTTGCCCACCGCCTCGAGCAGCGCCTGCGCGGCGTCGGCCGAGATGCCGCGCCCCGCCCGCTTGATCTCGCTCTTGAGGAAGTCGAGCCGTTCGCCGGCCTTGGTGACCTTGCTGACGGTGACGACGCTCGCCCCCGCCTTCTTGACCCCGTCGACCAGCGCCTTGCCCTTCACCCCACCTGGGTGGACCAGGACGAGCACGATGTCGTCGGAGGGGCGCGCCGCGTACTTCACGACCTCCGCGATGACGTCCTTGACGAGATCCTGCGCGGACCGGATCACCACCACGGAACGATCGCCGAAGAGGGACGGCGAGGTGAGCTGGGTCAGCTCCCCCGGCGTCACCTTCCCGCCGATGAGGTCGTGCACGTCCGCGCCGCCGTCGGCCGCTCGCGCCGCCGCGATCACGCCGCTGACCGCCCGCTCGGCCAGCAGCTCTTCGTCACCGACGACCAAGGTCACGAGTGCTGGATGGGTTCCCGCCATGTCGAGCAGCATGCCATGCGCCACCGACAAGCCGGTACTCGATGATCCACACGCCCGCACGTTCGAGTCTGAGTGCGATAGATGGCCGGCTTCAGCCGGCCCGGCGGGCGACGTACAGAATCCGGTCGTGGTCGTCCTCATCGGCCGGCTCCCGCGCCGACGTCCCCACCAGCCCGTAAGCAGCCACGATGCACAACCCGGCCCGCTCGGCCACCCGGCGCACCGTCCGGTCGGAGTGGTGCCGCTGCACGTGCCGCATCGACACCCGCTCCCAGCCCGCGCCAGCCCGTTCGAACAGGTCGAACTGAGTGACCACGACCGTGTCGGCCTCGATCCGCGGAGATACCGCGAACCAGGCCACGTACCGGTCTCCCTGGTCGACGACCGCGGGGACGCCGAACGTACGCCGGTAGTAGCCGATGGTGTTCAGGTCGAAGACCAGCACCCCGTCCTCAGCGAGCTGATCGCGCGCGGCCGCCAGCGACCGCCGCAGCTGGTCTGTAGTGGTCAGGTACGTCACTGGCACATCCACGCAAGCGACCACGTCGAAGCCCGTCAGCCCGGGCGGGGGCTGCTGCAGCCGTCCCACCAGGAACCGGATCCCCTCAGCGCCCGGCCGGCGCCGGGCCATCGCCACCATCGCCGGGGACAGGTCGTAGCCGGTCACCTCGAACTCCCGCTCGCGAAAGGCCACGCTGCTGCGGCCGGTACCGCACCCGGCGTCCAGCAGCCGCCGCCCGCCCGGCCCGTACCGATCCACCGCCTCCACGAAGCGGTCTACCAGCCCGGCGGTGTCCATCCGCGCGTTCAGCTCGTCGTACCGGACCGCGATGCTCTCGTACGCCGCCAGCGTCTCATCCACATGCGCCATGCGCGCCTCCTGTGCTCACGTATCCCGTCGGCCGCGCCACGTCGGGAGCCGCGCCGGGCTGTTGGCCCGGCACGGCCGACGGGATACGGCTTACCAGATGAACCATGCCTGCCGGTTGATCCGGCGGCTGGTAACGCGGCGCAGCAGCTTCCTCACGTGGCTCACCTCCTCTCTTGGTGACCGATGGTGGTCAGGCCTGGTGTGGGATCCGGCGCAACTGGAACGGCGGAGGGGTGATGATGCCCGCCACGTGGGGGTATCCGTGGCCGCCCCGCACCTCCAGACGGGCGCCGTCGGTCACGGCGGCGAGCAGCTCGGTGGCCAGGGCGTGGGCGACGGCGGCGCCGGCGCAGGTGAACGGGCCGCCACCGAACGGAAGGTAGGGCCCGCGAGGACCGGGGCCGTCCCACCGGTCGGGCCGAAACCTGGTGGCCTGCGGCCAGTGCCGCTCGTCGCGATGTAACAGGTAGGCGCAGACCGACACGCTTTCCCCGGGCTCGAGCCGCACGCCGCCGACTTGATGGGCGCGACGTACCGGACGGCCCAGCAGCCACGCCACCGGCCACAGCCGCAGCGACTCCCGTACGGCTGACTCTGCGGGCACGGCCGCCAGGTCGACGCCGTGGGTCGCGGCCGCCAGCAGCGCCCAGGCGACCACGTGGCCTACCGGCGCCACCGAGGTTCGGAACAGCAGCAGGTATACCTGGGCGACCTGCGTGGCAGCCGTATCGGGCGGAGTTACCCTGAGCATGGCGTCCAGCAGGTCGCCGGGCCCGCTGGGTTGTGCCCGGGCCCGCCGGACGAGCACCTCGCCTGCGACCGCCCGCACCACGCGCGCCCCCAGCGCCCACCGCGCCGCGCGCGCCAGCCGGCCGCTGGGACGGATCAGGACATCGTGCCGCATCACCTGCGTCATCAACTCCCGCAGGGCTGGCGGGCTGTCCGGGCGCAGCAGCGCCTCTGCCAGAAACCGGTGCACGGCGGTGCGTCCGGCCGAGGGCCACTCGGTGACCTCCCCCAGCTCCGCCACGACGGCGGGCAGCCGATCGCGGTGCGCGGCCAGGTGGGCGCGCAACGTCGCGCGGGCCGCCCGCCCGATCGCGACCTGCGTCGCCCGCGGTCCCAACCGGCCGCCGCGGACGTGGAAGAAGTCGGACACCTGGTCGTAGTTGCCCTCCTCGTCGTGCAGCACCCGCAGGGCCTCCACCGGATCGGCCACGCACAACGACCCGTCGTCGGGCAGCCGGAACACTGGGCCCCGCTCGCGGGCCGCCTGTTCGACGAACCCCAGCGGGTCCCGGCGGTACCACCGCGCCGCCCCGCCGCCGACGCCCGCCCACGGCCGGCTCCCGCCGGGAGCGGCCCGATCCGGTTCTCCAACCGTCGTCATCCCCACCTGCCCAATGCCATCCGTGATCGCGGGTGTACGCGCAGATGGTGCCGTTCGCGCGTCCCGTCAGGAGAGCGGCGTCACCCGCCGCCCCTCCAGGCCTGCCTGTGCGCGGTAGCGGCGGCAAGAATGGCGATAGTTTATCGCCATTGACTGCCATTGCCGATTATCAAGTGAACAAAGGGGAGTGTCAATACTGTTCTGACAGGATTTGCGGAATGCCACGGCGAGTGCATTTCGGGAATTATGTGAGTGCCGAAATTGCCTCTCTGTTCGACCTGTGGCTCTCTGAACTTCGAAGCGTGATTGTGAGCACACGCTTAATGAAGCCGAGCAGTCGCTTCACCAGTGGAGCGTCTGTGTAAGTGACGCCCGACTGCGGGTTCGAAACCTGCAGGGCGCGCATCCCTGCTGCCTCCGTTTCCGACTGCGTTCTACAGGGCAGATGAAATCGCAGATCAGGCGCGATCTGACGGCGCATCTCACGCTTCGAAGGCGTCCCTAATACGTGGACCGACATGGCGAACGGGAAACCGGAGAACGCGATCGTTCCGAAGATATGGGAACTCCCGCCAACAGAACCAGGAAATCCTGGCGATCCCGCATATTGACCCCTCGCTGGTCGCCATGGTGGTCGCACACCGAGAAACCTTTAGTGCGACTTTGTATCGCCATCGCGAGTCCTGCTGGCCGCTCCGGCGTTCTCTGTGAGAGGAAGGAGGTCGAGACCATGACTAGGTTTACCGTCATGCGCTTCCGCCTTGTTCCGAGGGCGCCGAGGATCCGAACGGGAGCGCTCGAATTCCGCCCCGAGTCCGACGATGCCGAGTACCTGGACGGACTGCTCGGCGAGAAGCTCGCCCACCCGGGCGACGATCTGCTCTCGGGGCTGGTCGAGCGGGTCGCGGCCGGTGAGCTGTCCCGGCCGGAGGCCGCCCACATGAGCGTGCTGATGCTGTTCGCCGGGCGAACGAAACCACGGTTGACGCCGCCATGCGGACCTCCCCTTGCCAATGTGGGAGGTGGGCCGCTCTGCTGGACGCCCGCGCAGGAGTGTCGTCAACCATCTGCCGAGCCGGGCATCACCATCCGGGCATATACCCTCACCCAATGTCATGATCATTGTTATGGTAACGGAACCTGACAAAAGCCCTCCCTACCTCACGATCTGCCAGTCTTGCCGCGATCAATTCGCCCCTGGCTGGGAGAAGCGTGGTGGGTACCATCCTCAAGACCGATCGGGTTCATGAGGCCCTTGCAGAGCAGGTGCGGCGCACCCCTGACCGCATCGCTGTGGTGGCGGGCACGACCCGCGTGACGTATGCCGATCTCGACTCACGCGCTGAGCGGATCGCCGGCGAATTACGTGCCCGGGGCGTGGGCCCCGGTGACTCGGTGGGCGTTTGCCTGGACAGAGACGACTCGCTGATCGCGGCGCTGCTGGGAGTGTGGAAGGCGGGCGCCGCCTACGTGCCGCTCGACCCGGCCTATCCCGCCGACCGGCTGGAGTTCATCGCCGCCGACGCCGGGATGGCCCACCTCATCACCTCGGAGCCGGTGGCCCGGAGGCAGGAGGCGGTGCTGCGGGCCTCTGGCGCCGAAGCCCTGCTGATCGAGTCCGTGGACGACGGCGCCGGATCCACGAGCCAGACCGCGCCTTCGGTCCCCGGCAAGCCGACGGACGCCGCCTACGTGATCTACACCTCCGGCTCGACCGGTCGCCCCAAAGGTGTGGTCATCGAGCATCGCAACGCCATGGCGCTGCTGCGTTACGAGGCAGTGCGGTACCCCGACGAGCTGGGCGGCATGTTGTTCGCCACGTCGGTGTGTTTCGACCCCTCTGTGACGCAGATGTTCCTGCCGCTGCTCTGCGGCGGGACCGTGATCGTGGCCGACAACCTGCTGGCGCTGTCCGCGCTCCCTGCCCGCGACGAGGTGACGGCCGTGTACGGCGCGCCCTCCGCACTGGTAGCGCTGCTGAGCGAGCCGCTCCCCGCCAGTGTGCGCATGGTGATCGCCGGAGGTGAGCCGTTCACCAGGGCTCTGGCCGATCGCATCTACGCCAACCCTGGCGTGCGCCGCGTGGTAAACGTATACGGGCCGACCGAATGCACGGTGACCTGCACTTCCTCCGAGGTGCTCCGCGACGGACAGGGCGAGCCGCCGATCGGCTCCGCCTATGCCGGTTCCGTGCTCAGCGCACGCGACGCCGATGGGCGGCCGCTGCCCGACGGCGAGATCGGGGAGCTGTGGGTGGCAGGGCCATTGGTCGGCAGAGGCTATCTGAACCGGTCCGAGCTGACCGCCGAGCGGTTCGTGACCGACGACGATGGCGTGCGGCACTACCGCACCGGCGACCTCGTCCGCCGCGAGAACGGGATCTACCACTACGCGGGCCGCAACGACGACCAGGTCAAGGTGGCCGGGTTCCGGGTGGAGCTGGGCGAGGTGCAGGGCACCCTGACCCGGCATCCAGGCGTGAACCACGCGGTCGTGCTGACCCAGGTTGACGCACGCGACGTACGGCGCCTGGTCTCCTACGTGCAGCCGGTCGCACGAGATGAGGCCGGGCCCACCGAGGCGGGACTGAGCGAGGCGGGGCTACGCGAGTGGATGCGCGAGCGGCTGCCCGACTACATGGTGCCGTCCAGAATCGCGATCCTGGACCGTATCCCGCTCGGGCCAACAGGGAAGATCGACCGCGCCGCTCTGCCCGTACTGGAGTTCGCTCCCGAGCTGGGCGCCTACGTCGCGCCGCGGAACGACATCGAGCGGCGGCTCGCTGAGATCATCGGTGCGGTGCTCGGCGTCGAGCGGGTGGGCATCCACCACCACTTCATCGACCTGGGCGGTCACTCCCTGGCCGCGGCCCGGATCTGCGCGGTCATCGAGCGGGAACTGGGCGCGCGGGTGGCGCTCACCACGTTCCTCGGCCGGCCCACGATCGCCGAGCTGTCCCCGCTCGTGGATGCCGCCGAGGCCACGCCATCCGGATCCGGCGCACCCCGGCTGGCCCGCCACCCGGGCAGGGACCGCTACCCGCTCACCTCCGCGCAGTACGGCATGTGGCTGCTGCGCGAGGTCAGCCGCACCAGGAACGCCACAACGCTCGCCTTCCGCCTGCGCCTGACGGGACTCGGCTCGGCCGAGCCCGTCAGGGCCGCACTGGACGCGCTGGTCCGTGAACACGAGGTGCTGCGCACCGTCACGGTGGTCGGCGAGGACGGCGAGCCGGTGGCCGAGGTACGGTCGCCCGCGCCGGTTCCGCTGGAGGAGCACCGCTACTCCCCCGGCCTGGCCGAGCAGCTCTCCGTCCACGGCTTCGACCTGTCCACGGACGTCCCGCTGCTGCGCGCGGGCCTGCTCTGGCACGACGAGCGGACCGCCGAGCTGATCATCGTCACCGACCACACCGCCTACGACGGCTGGTCCAACGCCACGCTCATGGCGGCGCTGACCGGCACTGTCGCCGAGCAGCCCGTCCAGGTCGGAGACGTGGCGCTGCTGGAGCAGGAGCTGACCGCCGACCCGGCCAGGACGGAGCGCCTGCGCGCGTTCTGGGCCGAAGAGCTGGCCGGGGCGGCGCCTCCGTACGACCTGTCGGCCCGCGCGCAGAGCGGCCCCAGCCGCTTCCGCGGGACCCGGCTGGTGCGCGGAGTGCCGCCGCGGATGGCGGCCAGGGTGGGTGAGCTGGCCGCGGCGACCGGCGCCACCCCGTTCGCGATCTACTTCACCGTGCTCGGCCTGCTGGTGGCGGCGCAGACCGACCGGCCTGACGTGCTGCTCGGCGCGGCCGTCGCCGACCGCGCCCATCCCGAACTGGAGGGGCTCGTCGGCCCGCTGGTCGACGTGCTTCCCGTACGCCTTCGCATCGACGGCGACCTGTCCGTACGGCAAGCCGTCACCCAGGCGGCGGCCGCCACGGCCCGCTCGCTCGATCACGTCGGCCTGCCCCCCGGGCAACGTCTGGCCGTCTCCGGCATCGAGCGTCCTCGCGGCACGATGCTCACCCCGGTCGTACTCTCCTACCAGCCGCCCGCCGTACCGGTGCGGCTGGAGCGCGACGGGCTAGCCGTGGAGCTGCTCGGCGAGCTGAGCGGCGGCGGGGCTCAAGCGCCGCTCACGCTGTTCGTGAACACCACGGTCGAGGGCGTCGAGGTCCAGGTCGAGTACGACATCGACCACTTCACCCGGGAGGAGGCCGAGTCCTTCGCCGACCGGTTCATGCGGCTGCTGGAGGCCGCGGTAACCGGTCCTGAACTGCCGCTGTCGGCGTTCGAGCTGGTCACCCCCGAAGAGCGGGCCACGTTGCTGGCCTGGGGCACCGGCGCGCCCCTGGCTGCGGCCGGCTCGGCCACCGTCGTGCACGAGGTGTTGGAGCAGGCCGCCCGCCACCCCGGGCGGGTCGCGGTGGCGGACGCGGCGGGCGAGCTGACGTACGCCGAGCTGGCGGAGGCGTCGGCCCGCGTCGCCGCCGCCCTGCGCGAGCCACTCGCCGTCGCTCCCGTCCCCGAAGGCGGCCACGTCGTGGCCGTGTGCCTGCCGCGTGACCGGCATCTGCCCGCGGCGCTGGTCGGCGTGGGCAGAGCGGGCGCGGCCTACGTGCCGCTCGAACCGGGCCACCCGGCCGAGCGGCTGCGACACCAGCTCGCCGACTCGGGCGCCCGCGTCGTGCTCGCGGCCGGGGACACCGTCCCGGTCGCGCGCGGGCTGGCGGAGTCCACCGGGGCGACCCTGCTGGACCTGACCGACCTCGCTACCCTGCCGGACGGCGACGCGGCCCCCGCCACCACGTCTGACGGGCTGGCCTACGTGCTCTACACGTCCGGCTCGACCGGTCGGCCCAAGGGCGTCGAGGTCACCCACGCCAACCTGGCGGCGTTCGTGGCGGCCATGCGGGTCACGCCCGGCATCCGCGACGACGACGTCATGCTCGGCCTGACCCCGTTCTCCTTCGACGTCTTCGGCTTCGACCTGTGGGTCAGCCTGTGCAACGGGCTCCGCCTGGAACTGCTCGACCGCGATTCGGCCGTCGACGGCCGCGCCGTGGCCCGGCGCATCGACGGCTCCGGCGTCACGCTGCTCACCGCCACTCCCACCACATTGCGCATGCTGGTCGCCGCCGGCTGGCCGGGCGGCGACCGGGTCCGCGTGGTCAGCATCGGCGAGGTCCTCGACCCGGCGCTGGCCGGCGACCTGCTGGCCCGCGTGGGTGAGCTGTGGAACTCCTACGGCCCGACCGAGACGACCATCTACTCCACCATGACCAGGATCACCGCCCCCGTCGGCGACAGCGTGCCCATCGGCGGGCCGCTGCCCGGCGAGCGGGCCTGCGTGCTCGACCAGGTGGGCCGGCTCGTCCCGCCGGGCGTGCCCGGTGAGCTGTGGATCGGCGGCGCGGGCGTGGCCAGGGGCTACCGCGGCGTCTCGGCGACCGCGTTCGCCGACGATCCGCTCGCGCCGGGTGAGCGCCGTTACCGCACCGGTGACCTGGCGTGCTGGCGCCCTGACGGCACACTGCACTTCCTCGGCCGCCGCGACCATCAGGTGAAGGTCCGCGGTCACCGGATCGAGCTGGGCGAGATAGAGGCCGCGCTGCGCGAGAGCGTGCCCGACGCGGTGGTCACCGTGCACGAGGAGCACCTCGTCGGCTACCTGGTCGGCGTGACAGACGACACGGTGGCGGACACCGGGGCGCTGGAGGCCGCGCTGGGCGAGCGGCTGCCCGACTACATGATCCCGCGCCGGTGGATGGCGCTCGACACTCTGCCCACCACCTCGTCGGGCAAGGTCGACAGGAGCGCGCTGCCCAAGCCGGACCACGCCACCACCCGGACCCTGATCCCGCCGAGCAGCGACGCCGAACTGCTGGTCGCCGAGGTCTGGCAGGCGGTGCTCAAGCTGGAGACGGTCGGCGTGGACGACGACTTCTTCCGGCTCGGCGGCCATTCGCTGGCAGCCCTGCTGGTCACCGGACGTCTCACGGAGGCGCTGGCCATAGAGGTGCCGGTGCGGCTGCTGTTCGAGCGGCCGGTGCTCGCCGCGCTCGCCTCGGCCGTCGAGACGCTGCTGTTGGCGGAGCTGGAGGCAGGCAGATGACCGAGGCGCAGCAGAGCCTGCAAGACCGGCTGGCGGTACGGCTGGCCGCCGCCCGCCGTGCCGCGGCCCGTACCGTGCCCGGCATCCCCACCAGAACCGGGGAATCGCCCACTCCGCCGTCACCCGCGCAGGCCCGGCTGTGGTTCCTGGATCAGCTCGCCGAGCCCGGCAACGGGGGCGCCTACAACGTCCCGACGGCCGTCCGGCTGCGCGGCCCGCTGGACACCGCCGCGATGCTGACCGCCGTGCGCGAGCTGGCCGAGCGTCACGAGGTGCTGCGCACGCTGGTCGACCAGGACCACACCACCGTGGTCGGCGCCGACCTGGTGCCGATCACGGTCGAGGACGTGGCCGACCGGGAACTGCTGGCGGGACGGCTGGAGCGGGAGGCGTACCGGCCGTTCGCGCTGGGTGCCGAGCCCCCGACCAGGGCGGTGCTGTACCGCATGGACGGCGACGAGCACGTGCTCCTGCTGACCGTGCACCACATCGCCTTCGACGCCTGGTCGAGGGACGTGGCGATGGCCGAACTGGCGGCGCTCTACACCGCCGGGCTCGGCCTGGGCGAGCGCCCGGCGCAGCCGCGGGTGCAATACGGCGACTACGCGCAGTGGCTCGCCGGGCAGCCAGAGAGCGACGTGAGCTGGTGGACCGACCGGCTAGTGGGCCTCGAACCAGTGCTCGACCTGCCCACTGACCGCCCGCGCCCGTCGATCGCGGACTGGGCGGGCGACGAGGTGCCCGTCCGGCTCGGCCCGGAGCTGGCCGCGAGGGTGCGGGCGGCGGCCGCCGAGATCGGGGGCACGCCGTTCATGGTGCTGCTGGCGGCCTGGCAGGAACTGCTCGGCCGGGTGTCGGCCACGGACGACGTGCCGGTAGGCGTCCTGGAAGCGGGCCGCCTGCACCCCGACACCGAGAGGATGCTGGGCTGCTTCGTCAATACGCTGGTCATGCGGGGTGACCGGTCAGGCGAGCCGACGGGCCGCGAGCTGCTCGCTCGGGTCCGCGACACGGCACTGGACGCGTTCGGGCACCGGGAGACGCAGTTCGAGCGTGTGGTGGAGGTACTGCACCCGGATCGGAACCTGGCCACCACGCCGATCTTCCAGGCGGTGCTGAACGTCGTGGACACCTCGCCGGAGCCGCCGCGCTTCGCCGGGCTGGAGGCCAAGGTCTTCGAGCCGCCGCTGCGGATCGCCAAGTACGACCTCAACCTGGCGCTGGCCAACGCCGGCGACGGCTACGAGGGCTCGCTGGCCTACCGCGCCGACCTCTTCGACGCGGGCACGGCACAACGGGTCGCCAGCTGGTACGAGACGCTGCTGGAGGGGATGCTCGATGATCTCGACTCCCCTACCGCCGCAGTGCCCCTGGAGCCGGTGACCGGGCCTCTGATCGCGGGACCGCGCCGGGACTACGACCTGTCCAGACCGCTGCACGCGTGGTTCGAGGACTGGGCGGCGCGTACGCCTGAGGCCGTCGCCGTCACCGACCCGGCGGGCACGCTGACCTACGCCGAGGTCGACCGCCGGGCCAACCGGATCGCGCACCGGCTGCTCGCGGCCGGCGTCGGGGCCGACGACGTGGTCGGCGTCCTCGCCGAGAGGCACGGACCGCTCGTCCCGGCGATTCTGGGCGTGCTCAAGGCGGGCGCCGCCTACATGCCGCTCGAACCGGCCTACCCGGACGACCGGTTGGCCTACATGGTGTCCTGTGGAGCCCGGCTGGTGCTGGCCGAGCGGGCGCTGGCCGCGCGGTTGCCCGGCGCTCTGGTCCTGGAGGACGTGCTGGCCGGGGACCTGCCGGAGACCTCTCCTGACGTGCCGGTCCTGCCGGAGTACCTGGCCCACGTACTGTTCACGTCGGGCTCGACCGGGCGGCCAAAGGGCGCGGCGGTGGAGCACCGGGCGGTCCTGCACTACCTGAGGGCGGTGGCTGAGCGGATCGACGGCGAGTACGCCTCTTGGGGTGTGGTCTCCACGATGGCCTCGGACCTGGTGATGACCTGCCTGTTCGGGGCGCTCATCAGCGGCGCCACCGTGCACCTGGTGGACCAGGACACCGGCACCGACCCCGACGCCTACACGCGCTACCTCGCCGCCCATCCGGTCGAGGTGATCAAGATGGTGCCCAGCCATCTGGAGCTGCTGGGGGCGCACGGCGACCTGGCCGCCATGCTGCCGTCGGAGTTACTCATCCTGGCGGGCGAGGCCACCTCATGGGAGCTGGCCGAGCGCATCAGGGCGGCCAGACCGGACCTGGAGCTGCAGATCCACTGCGGTCCCACGGAGACCACGGTGTCCGTGCTGAGCTGCACCGCGCCGGAGACGCCCAAGGGCACAGCGGCCGTCCCGCTGGGCCGGCCGCTGGCGAACGTCGACTGCTACGTGGTGGACCCGGCCGGCAGGCCGCTGCCCACGGGTGTGCCGGGAGACCTGTGGATCGGGGGTCCCAGTCTGGCGCGCGGCTATCTCGGCCGTCCCGACCTGACGGACGAACGTTTCGTGCCCGACCCGGTCACCGGCATCACCCGGTGCTATCGGACCGGTGACCGGGTACGGCTCAACGCGGACGGCCTGGTCGAGTTCCTCGGGCGGGTCGACGACCAGGTCAAGATCCGCGGCTTCAGGGTGGAGCTGGGCGAGGTCAAGGCGGCGCTGCACGACCAGCCGGGCGTGCTGGAGGCGGCGGTGCTGCCGATCGGCGAGGCGCACAACCGCCGCTTGGCCGCGTGGATCGCGCCCGCCACCGTCGACCTCGCGGCGGTCCGGGCTGGTCTGCGGGATCGGCTGCCCGAATACATGGTGCCACCGGCGATCGTCGTCCTCGACACGCTTCCGCTCACCCCGCTCGGCAAGGTCAACCGGGCCGCGCTGCCGATGCCCGAGGTGGCCGCGGCGGGCGAACGGGTGGCCCCGAGCACGCCGACGGAGCTGCGCGTCGCCGCGGCCTGGGCGGGCGTGCTGGGCACGGAGGACTTCGGCATCGAGGACGACTTCTTCGCCCTCGGCGGCGACTCCTTCATGGCGGTGCGCGCGGTGAGGGAGATCGATCCGGCGCTGCGCGTGATCGACCTGTTCACCCGGCCGACGATCCGCGAGCTGGCCGCCCATCTCGACTCGGACGACGGGGCCGAGCCCGGGCTGCTGCACCGGCTGGCGGGGCCCGCCGTGGCGAGCCGCACCGTACTGTGCGTGCCGTACGGCGGTGGCTCGGCCGCCGCCTACGGGCCGCTGGCGACCGAGCTGGCGACCCGGCATCCCGGCACCGCGGTGCTGGCCGTGGAGCTGCCCGGCCACGACCCGGCCCGGCCGGAGGAGCCGATGCTCTCCCTGCCCGAGCTGGTCGATCGGGTAATCGCGGAGCTCGCCCCGCTGACCACCGGGCCGATCGCGCTCTACGGACACTGCGTCGGCTCGGCTTCGGCCACCGAACTGGCGCTGCGCCTGGAGGAGTCGGGCGTGCCGGTGGCCGGGCTGTTCATCGGCGGCAGTTTCCCCGACGCCCGGTTACCTGGCCGGATCTCCGCCTGGTGGAACCGGAAGTTCCCGGCGAACAGGTGGTCATCCGACCGGTCGCAGCGCGACTTCCTGCGCACGCTCGGCGCGCTCGACGAGGACACTGGCGACACCGCGATCATGCTGCGCGGCCTGCGGCACGACGTGGAGGAGGCACAGGCCTGGTTCAGCGGGGAGCTGGCCGCCGCGGGCACGCGCCGAAGCGACGAGAACCGTGTGATCGACGGCGCGCGCAAGCTGGCCGCGCCGGTGCTGTGCGTGATCGGCGAGCGCGACCGCTCCACCGAGCTCTATCAGGAGCGCTACCGGGAGTGGGGCGCCTTCGCCGAGCGTGTGGAGCTCGCCACCATCCCCCGCGCGGGCCACTACTTCCTCAAGCACCAGGCACCACTCCTGGCCGAGCTGATCGACGGGCACCTCGACGGCTGGGCGGCGGGCCGGATGCCGCCACCGATCGGCGAGGTCGAGGTGGTCGGCGAGCGTGCCCGCAGGGACCTGCGCCGCTTCTACACCATGGCGGTCGGGCAGACCGCTTCGCTGCTGGGCAGCGCGCTCACCGCGTTCGCTCTGGGCGTGTGGGCCTATCAGGAGAGTGGGCGGGTGTCGGACTACGCGCTGGTCTCGATGCTGGCCACGCTGCCGTCGCTGCTGGCCTCCCCGCTCGGCGGGGCCGTGGCGGACCGGGTGGACCGCCGGCTGGTGATGCTGGCCTGCGACGCCATGTCCGCCGTCGCGACGGCCGTGCTGGTGGCGCTGCTGGTCACCGGGCGGCTGGAGGTGTGGCAGGTCGGTGTGATCTCCGGCGTGCTGTCGCTGGTCACGGCCTTCCATCGGCCCGCCTACCTGGCGGCCGTGGCGCAGCTCGTGCCCAAGCCTTACCTCATGCAGGCCAACGCGGTCGCCAACCTCGGTACCGGGCTCGGCATGCTGCTCGCCCCGCTGGCCGGGGCGGCCCTGATCACGCTGATCGGCCTGCACGGCGTGGTGGCCGTGAACATCGCCACCTTCGTCATCGGCCTGTCCACACTGCTGCTGGTGCGCTTCCCCGACCGGATGTTCCACCGGCTGGAGGAGACGTTCACACAGGCCATGGTGGGCGGCTGGCGCTTCCTCGTACGGCGCCGCCCGCTGATGATCATGATCGGGTTCTTCGTCGTGGAGAACTACCTCGGGATGCTCGCCCTGGCGGTGACCGTGCCCACCGTGCTGTCGTTCGGCGACGTGGCGGCCGTCGGCACGGTGACTGCGGCGCAGGGTTTGGGCGCGGTGCTCGGGGCGCTGGTCATGGTGTTCTGGGGCGGCACGGAGCGGCGGGCGATCGGCATGGTCGGCTTCGTCAGCGGCTTCGGCCTGGGGATCCTGCTGATCGGACTACGCCCGTCGGTCGCCCTGGCGGCGGCCGGCGGCCTGCTGTCGTGGCTGTTCCTCAGCATCCTCAACGCGCACTGGCTGTCGATCATCCAGCTCAAGGTAGGACTGGAGCTGCAGGGGCGGGTGCTGGCCACCAACCAGATGCTGGCGGTGTCCATGACGCCGCTGGCCTTCCTCACCGCACCAGCCCTGTCCGACCTGTTCGGCCCGCTGCTGGAGCCTGGCGGGGCGCTGGACGGCACGATCGTCGCTCAGCTCGTCGGCGTCGGCCCAGGCCGGGGCGTGGGGCTGCTCCTGGCGGTGACGGGCGCGCTACTGGTGGTGTGGGGCGCCCTGGGCCTGTGGTACCGGCCACTGCGGCTGATGGAGGACCACCTGCCGGACGCGGTGGCGGGTGCCGAGATCGCGGACGATCTTGACGGTGTGCAGGAGGAGGCGGACAGGGAGCTGGCGCGCGGCCACGCATAGGCCTAGATGTGAACGACTGATGGGCCGGCCGCGTGGCACATCCGAAGCAGCGGCCACATCCGACGAAATCATACTCAGTAGGGTTTCTTCATGATTTTCTAGAAACCCTACTGACGTGAAGCCGAAGCCGGGCGTAGCTTCGAAGCAACTTCATCGCCCCGAGCCGAGGTGACCCATGACAAGTCACAGCACGATCATGGAAGCGCGAATGTCGCTTGCCACCCGGCTCAAAGACCTCCGAACCGCCCATACCGGGGACGGCCGGCGCATGACCGGCGACCGCCTGGCCGAGGCCATGGGATGGCGCGGACGCAAGGCCCGCATCTCCAAGATCGAGAACGGCCAGCAGGTCCCGAGCGAGGACGACATCCGCGCCTGGGCCACCGCCTGCGGCGCCGAACAGGAGATACCCGACCTGCTCGCCGCCGCCCGTCATATCGACACGCTGTACACCGAATGGCGCCGCCTGGAACGGCACGGACTCGGCCAGGTCCAGGAAGCGTTCATCCCGCTGTACGAGCGGACGACCCGCTTACGCGTGTGGCAGCACTCCACGGTGCCCGGCCTGCTGCAGACCGAGGCGTACGCGCGCGCCCACCTGTCCACGATCATCTCGTTCCGCGGCATACCCGACGACCTGGAGCGGGCCGTGGCCGCGCGCATGGCGCAACAGCAGTCGCTCGGCGGCGTGCGGCGCTTCGTGTTCGTGCTCGCCGAGCAGACACTGCGCACGCCCATGGTGAACCCCACCGGGATGAACGCCCAGCTCGACAGACTGGCCACCTACACCCGGGACAATCCATACGTCAGCCTCGGCATCCTCCCGTACACCCGCAAACCTCCCGTCATGCCGCCGGAGAACTTCTGGCTGTACGACGCCAACGAGGTCCGGGTGGACGGGGTGGCGGCGCAGTTCCGGATCAAGAAACCGGACGACGTCGCCGTCTACGAGAAGGCGTTCACGGCACTGGCTGAGGTGGCGGTTTACGGGCAGCCCGCACTGGCTTGTATCGACGCGGCTCGCCGAGATCTTTGAGAAACTTTTCGAAACTTACTTGAGCTGCGCGGACGCTGGTTCGTACTTTCGAGGCGGACCACTTCGCGGCGGTCGGAAGGCTCCCGAACTTCCAAACCCCCGGCCGCCGCAAGCAAAGAACCACCTCTGTGAGGAACCCGCTGTGTCACCCACCGCCTTATCCGCGGTCGTCTCCCCACGCCGGCCCGCGACTTCACCGCCGTCCGCGCTCCGCGACCGCACTTTCGGCGTATCAGCCCCAGCACCGCATCCTCACAGCTCTCGCCCGCTCCCCGCCGGTTCCCAGGACCACCGCCAGGCGGTACAGCGGCCGTTCGCGCAGGTCATCTCGGCAGCGCCCATCCCTTCGTGCAGCCCCCACCTCACGATTGGAGTACGGCAATGATCCCCCTGCTGGATCGGTCGGCCCTGACCGATCCGTGCGACCTCGTCGACGTGGGCCTGCTCGATCGGCTGATCGAGCGAGTCGCGCGCGACAACTGCACCACCACCGCCTACGCCGAGCGAATCATGCGGCAGACGCTCGGTTTTCTTGCCACATGTGCCCTCAATCCAGACGCCGGTCTGTCACCCTCGGAAGAGGTGGACAAGGGCTGGCACGCCTTCCTGCTTCACACCCGCGAGTACGCGGCGTTCTGCGAGCAGGTGGCCGGACGGTTCATCCATCACAGGCCCGACGACCCGGCCGGGGAAGCGCCCCGCCCCGCGGCTGAGCGAGTCGGCGCCACCGTACAAGCCATGCGTGCCACCGGTCTCCCGGTGGACGTCGAGTTGTGGATCCCCGACGGCAGATGCGGCCAGTGCTACTCCGGCTGCGCCGACGACTCCGGAAGTGGAGGATGACGATGACCCGCCAGCAATGGGAAGACCTCCCGGTCAGCGTACGCGAAAGGGTAGAGCTCGAATGCGGCGGCCCGGTGATCAAGGCGGAGCCCGCCGGCGAAGGCGTCATGCCCGGCGTCGCGGCGCGGCTCCAGACCGACAACCACAGCGTGTTCATCAAGGCCGTCGAGGCAGCCGGTATCGCTGCCAAGGCACACCGTACGGAGTCCTGGGCGGCGAGCGTCCTGCCCGACGAGGCTCCCGCACCGCACCTGCTGTGGCGAGGGCAGCAGGACGGCTGGCTGGTGACGCTGTTCGAGTACATCAACGACAACAGCCGCCACGTCGACCTGACACCCGGCTCCCCCGACCTGTCCGCCGTCCTGGACACGGTCTCCCTGCTCGGCGCCCTCCTCACCCCCTGCCCCCGAGGAGGAGCGCCGGTCATCGACAACATCCTGCCGCTCCTGGCCAAGGACTCCCACCTACGCGACAAGGGCATCCCGGCCGACCGCGACCTGTACGACACCGCGATCGAACGGTTCGAGCCAAGCGACCTCCGCGGCAACACCCTGCTGCACTACAACCTCGGCTCGAGCAACATGCTCATCTCACAGGGGAGCGTGTACGTGATCGACTGGTCGTACGCCGCTCGAGGCGCGGCCTGGATCGACGCGGCCATGCTCGCCCCACGCCTCGTCGAGGCCGGACACACCCCACCAGAGGTGGACGAGCTACTGTCCCGCGTGCCCTCGTGGACGTCCGCACCTCCCGACGCGGTGATCGGGCTGGCGGCGCTGTGGACGCGGTTCCGCATCTACAAGGCTCGGTACGGGCCGGAGGAGATGCGCGAGTTCCGGGCCAGGGCGGCGGTCGCGGGGAAGACGTGGCTCTCGTACCGGCAATCCTTGTGAGGTGCTGAGCCACCGCCTATGCGCTTAGCCACAGGCGTGGGCCGCAGGCGGGGATCTCGGGCGGAGATCCCAGGCGGGGGCCACAGATGTGGTGAGCCACCAACCCCCTGAGCCCGCGCCGAAGGCGCCCGCCCAGACAAGGGGCGCTCGCCGGGAGGGGGGCGAGCGCCCTTTGCCTGGGCGGGCGCCTTTGCCTGGGACTACTTCGGCGCCGTGGTGACCACGACCGTCGGCGGGGAGCCGAGCGCGATAACGGACGGCACACAGGACCTCTACGGAGACTTCGCCCTGCTGCAGGGCTCCACCTACGCCGTCTACAACTGCCCAAGCCTCTCGGGCAGTGGTCGGGGGCGTGAGCAGGTCGACTCCCGCGAACGGCACCTCCGCCTGCACCAGCGGCATCAGGACAGTCCAGATCTGCCGGCGGATCGTGACCGACGCGAACTGGGAGAGGTACGTCAGTGGGGTGTACATGCGTCACCTGGCGTTCATCCAGTCCGACCATGCCGGGGACGGGCAGTGCAACTGCACGACGACCATGCCACTGAACTGATCGCCACCACGACACTCGCGGACGTGAACAACCCCCGCCGGTTGATGCCAGGCGGGGCGTTCACGTCCGTCCGGGGCCCTGCCACGTCTTCAAGACGTTGCGTTGGCTGCGGTTCCTGCACGATGAGGGGTTGTGCGTTCCGGCCTCGGCGAGCCCCTGCGTGGTCGTCCCCTGACGTCAGGGAAGGTTCGGATGAGATCCGTGCGCGAACCGCACCGTGATGGACAAGCCGCCTTCGGGGCGTGCGCTGGTGGTGATGATCGCGTGGTGAGCTTGCGTGACGGCATTGACGATGGCGAGGCCGAGACCGTAGCCGTCGCGACGCCCGTGACGATCAGGCGCCAGTTTCTGGAAGGGTTGAAAGAGGCGCTGGATCTGGTTGTCGGGGATGACCGGCCCGCTGTTGGTGACCGTAAGGGCCACCTGCGTGCCAGAGGTCTGAGTGGTGACCTTTATGTGCCCGTCTGCGTGGTTGTGGCGGATGGCGTTGTCGATGAGGTTGGCGACGAGGCTTTCGATCAGTCTGGGGTCCCCGGTCGTCACTGCGGGCGTTAGGCGTTCGGCCAGGTCAATGCCTGTCTCCGTAGCTTGGTCGCGGCGGGAGGCGAGTACTCCTTCGACGACGCGGGCGAGGTCGAAGGTGTCCCAGCGGGTGACGCCACGCTCGCTGGTAGCCAGAGCCAGCAGTGCTTGAACGAGCCGCTCCTGGTGTCCGCCCAGAGCGAGGGCCTCCTGGCAGGCCGAGCGCAGGGTGGCGGTGTCGGCATCGGGGTCGGCGAGGGCGACTTCAAGAAGGGTGCGCAGGCCGGCGAGAGGGGTGCGCAGCTCGTGGGAGGCGTTGGCGACGAAGTGGCGTTGGGCGTCGAAGGACGCCTGCAGGCGGGCGAACAGGTCGTCCAAGGTGTGGCCGAGCTCGGTCAGCTCGTCCGTGGGCTCGCCGAGGTCAAGGCGCCGGTGGAGGTCGCTGGCGGAGATGATTTGGGCGGTGGCGGTGATGGCGCGCAGCGGGTGCAGGAACCGGCCGGCGACGTACCAGCCGAGAGCCAGGGCGACGGGAATCAGAACGACCAGGGCGACGGCGGATCCGACGAGGAGTTGGGGCAGGCTGACCCCGGGCCCGGTTTCGGTGATCGCGCTCGATGAGGGGTGGCCCTTGGGGGTGACCGCCTGGATGCTGGCGAGGGGGACGTCGACGAAGACGAGCACGAAGACCCCTGCGGCGTAGATGCCCGCCGCGTAGGCGAGCGCGAGCCGCGTCTGCAGGGACCTTCTGGCGAGCTTGTGGGAGGTCATGACGGTCCGATGCGGTAGCCGCCTTCGCGGATGGTCTCGATCACGGGCGGGTCCCCGAGCTTGGCCCGCAACCGGTGCATGGTGTGCTTGACGGCACTGCTGAAGGGGTCGGCGGCCTCGTCCCAGACGCGCTCCAGCAGTTCCTCCGCCGAGATGACCAGCCCGGGTACGGCGAGCAGGCATTCGAGCAGGGCGAACTCCCTGGGACTCAGCTCAAGACGCCGACCGGCCCGGAACGCGGTACGGCGGGCCGGATCGAGAGTGATGTCCCCGCATACCAGAGTGGGCGGTACCGGCGGCGTAGCGCGACGGGCCAGAGCCCGCACGCGGGCGACCAGTTCGGCGAACGCGAACGGCTTGGGCAGGTAGTCATCAGCACCAAGGCTGAGCCCGTCGACGCGATCCTCGATCGTCCCGGAGGCGGTCAGCATCAACACGCGGGTCTCACAGCGGCCGTGGGCGAGTCGCCGGCAGATCTCGTCCCCGTGGACGCCGGGCAGGTCCCGGTCGAGGATCACCACGTCGTAGCGGGTGGCGGCCAAACGGTCGAGGGCGTCGTTTCCATCCAGGACGACGTCGACGGCCATCCCCTCGCGGCGCAACCCGGTGCCGATGGAGCGGGCCAGTACCTCGAAGTCCTCGACGACGAGGACCCTCACCGCCGCTCACCGCCGGTCGTCGTACGGGCGGGGCGGCCGCCGGGTCGAGGTGCCATGCGTCAACGATGCCAGATCCCAGGTTCCAGCCGGGTCGCAGCGGCTGCGACCCGGCTGGAACCTGGTGCCGCGTACAACCGTCGGCATGAGTTCATTCACGCCCCACCGATCCAGCCAACGGGCCGGCTTCTCCGCGTTGCTGCGCGCGGAGTGGACCAAGTTCCGCTCCGCGCGGGGCTGGGTGCTCGCCATGGCGGCCTCCGTGCTGGTCACCGTGTCGCTCGGACTGCTGATCGCCGGGGGCGCCCGCACCACCTGCGTGACCGGAAAGGGAGAGGGCCCCTGCCCCGCGCCATTGGTGGGACCCGATGGCACCGCGGTGCAGGACAGGTACTACTTCGTGCACCAGCCACTCAAGGGGAACGGCAGCATCACCGCCCGCGTTTCGGACATGACCGGGCAGATCCGGCTGCCGGACGCCGTACCCGGGGTGCGCAACATCAAGGAGGGGGTGGTGCCGTGGGCGAAGGCCGGGCTCCTCGTCAGGCAGAGCCTCAAGCAGGGCACACCGTATGCCGCCGTCATGCTCACCGGAGATCACGGCGTACGGATGCAGTACAACTTCACCCACGACGTGCCCGGCGGTCCGCACAATGGCCCGCAGTGGCTGCGGCTGACCAGGTCGGGCGACACCATCACCGGCTACGAGTCAGACGACGGCAAGACGTGGACCGAGGTCAGCACGGTCAAGCTGACCGGGCTGCCGGAGACGGCGGAGATCGGGCTGTTCGCCACCTCGCCAGGCGTCTTGTGGGAGATGGCGAAAGCCTTCGCCCAGGCCACCGCCACTTTCGACCAGATCACGCTGCAGGGCGCGAACGATTCGTGGCGCCGCGACGACGTCGGCGTCTCCATGGAGTCCGACGGCAAGACCCCGCATCACCCGGGCGGGGTCGTCGAGTCCGGCGACAAGCTCATCGTGACCGGGGGTGGTGACATCGGGCCCGCCACGGTGGAGGGCGGTCTGCGCGCTGACCTCATGCTGATCGGCGGGGCCGTGGGGCTGATCCTGGTGCTCGTGGTGGCGGTCATGTTCTTCACGGCGGAGCACCGGCGCGGACTGATCGGGACCGGCCTGCCGGCCGAGCCGCATCCGGCGCGGCTGCTGGCGGCCAAGGCCACGGTGGTCGGCGCGGTCGCGTTCGTGACGGGGCTGGTGACCTCGGGGGTCGTGGTCCCTGTCGGCCTGGCGATGTTGCGTGCCCATCAGAACCCGGTTCAGCCGATCACCCTGGGTACCGAGCTGCGGGTGATCGTCGGCTACGCGGCGCTGACCGCGGCCGCCGCCGTGCTGGCTCTGGGCCTGGCCGCGCTGGTCAGGCGGGGCATCATCGCCATCGGGCTGGCCATCGCGCTGGTCGTCGTGCCTTACCTGCTGGCGACCGCGGGCCTGGCGCCATGGCTGCTGATGATCACTCCTGCCGCCGGGTTCGCGATCACGCAGAGCATCCCCACGTTCGCGCATGTGGACGTGGACCAGTCACTGCTCGGGGGCTATTACCCGCTCCCGCCATGGGCGGGCTTGGCCGTGACCTGCGGATATGCCGCCCTCGCCCTTGGGGCGGCGATTGCCGTACATCGCAGGAAGGCCTCATCTCAGATTCCGCTCCCCTAAAGGCACAGAAACCCGGTCGGCACGTTCGGCGGCAGCAACCCGGGATTCGAGCTCACGACAATGCCGGAATTATGCCCGGACCTCGAGACCGGCCGAACACATCCCCACCGGCAGCTCACTCGCGCGCTGCCGGCTCTCTCACCCGACCGAACACATGACCTGCTCGCACTCGACTGCGCATACGCCCGGCTACGGACCACGGGCGACCACCGCCAGCCGTCCGTCCTGATCGATCACCGCGAGGTCGCCTGACTGGTCGGTGCGGTAGACGCGGGCACCGAGGCGTTGCAGGAGTGCGATCGTGGACGGGGCTGGATGGCCGTAGTCGTTGTCGGCGCCCACGCTGATCAGTGCCGCGCGAGCGCCGACGGATGCGAAGAAGGCCGGGTCCAGCCTGCGCGAGCCGTGGTGCGGGACCTTGAGTACGTCCGCTCGCGGGGCGAGACGGCGCAGGAGTTCGTCTTGGGCCTCGGTCTCGATGTCGCCGCTCAGGAGGGCCGAGCCTGCTCGCCAGCGTACGCGGGCCACGACGCTGGCGTTATTGATCAAGCTTCCTTCCCCTTGGCCGCCGGCCTTACCCTGCGACAGGTCGGGGGCGAGGATGGTCACCTCGGAGGGTCCCAGCTGCCAGCGACTGCCCGAGGGCGGTGTCCACTCAGGGATCCGGTGACGGGCGAGGATGGTCGCGATGCGGCTGCTCTCCTGCGGGGCGACGCGTTGCGGGCTGACGATGGCCGCGCCGACGCGCCTGTTCTTGAGTACGCCGGGGAGCCCGTCCACGTGGTCGGCGTGCGGGTGCGTGAGGAGTAGCAGGGGTACGTCGCGTACGTCCAGCCTGCGAAGGCAGCGGTCCATGACGACGGGGTCCGGGCCGGTGTCGACGACGATGCCCCGGCCGGGACCGGCCGCCAGCACGATGCCGTCACCCTGTCCGACGTCGCAGACCACCATCAGCCAGTTCGGGGGCGGCCATGGCTTGACCACGGGACGAACGACGAGCACGACCACGAGCGCCACGCCGGCCATCGTGAGCGCCACCGTCCGCCAGGCACGGCGTCGAAGCACGGGAACCGCCACAGCCACGGCGATCACCAGGAGGCCGAGCCCCGGAAGCCCGCCCGGCCACGGAAGTGTGGCGAGCGGCACGCCCACGGCCCACTGGGCGACCATGATGATCCAGCCGACCGCGTACCCGGCCGGGATGACCAGCCATTGAGCCGCCTGAGGCCAAAGGGGAGCCACCAGCGCGGCAACGAACCCGAGGATGGTCGCGGGCGCCACTGCCGGGCCCGCGAGCAGGTTGGCAGGGATCGCCACCAGAGTGAGCTGGCCGGACATCAGCACGAGAACCGGTGTCACAGCGACCTGCGCCGCCGCAGACACGGCCACCGCCTCCGCCGCCCATCGAGGAAGCCGCAGACGACGCCCCCGCGGAGAGCGGATCGGGGTAGAGGGAGACGCCAGGACTTCATCGGATGTGGTTGCACCGTCGAACGCCGTATCGAGCGTGCCGCCACCACGAAGTACCGAGTCGGAGGCGACAGCGCCACAGACCACCGAGTCGAACGTGACGGCACCACCGAACGCCGGATCAGATGTGGCGGCGCCGCAGGGCGACGAGTCGCTGTGGCGCCCAGTGTCGCTGGCTCGGGTGGAAACGGGCCGCTCGCAGTCCGAGTCGTTGTGGATGGCGGCATTGGCCGGGGTCTCCGCCGGGTCAGGGCCGGTGAGGCGGGCTCTCCAGCGGGGAGCGAGGAGGAGGATGCCGGCGGTGGCGGACACCGACAGGGCGAAGCCGTACGAGTGCGCCAGTTCGGGGTCGAACAGGATGAGCAGCAGGATCGACACCGACAGAGCCGCAACGCCATCCTTTGTCCGGCCGGTGCCGAGGGCTACGGCGGCGCTCAAGCCCATGAGCAGGGCCCGGAGGACGCTCGGCGAGGGCCTGGCCACCACGGCGAACGCGATCATGGCGACGGCGGCGAGGACGGCTCTCAGGGCGAGCGGGAGTCCTGCCAAGCGGGAGACGGCCAGGACGGCGCTTGCGACGATCGCCAGGTTCGCGCCGCTGACCGCGTTCAAGTGGCTCAGGCCTGCTTCGGTGAGGTCGGCGGTGAGTTGTCGGTCCATGCGGGAGACGTCGCCTACGACCAAGCCGGGCAGGAGGCCGCGCTGGTCTGCCGGGAGTACGTCTGCGGCCGTCCGCAGACCCGCGCGGAGGGTGCCTGCCGCGGCTTGGATCCATGACGGAGGTGTGAGGACATGTGGTGGGCCCCGGACGAGGAGGACGGCGCTTATCAAGTCGCCTGGGGTTGCCTGGGCGAGGCGGGCGGTTACCTCCAGGCGCTGGCTTGGGAGGAGGCGGGTCCATTCGGGGCCTTGGGCGAAGACGATCACGGGGGTGTTCACGGCCAGCCGGGTTGCCGGGGTTTGGAGCAGGGTCAGGGTGGCGGGGACGACTATTCGGTCTTGGGCGAAGCGTCCGCCTCGGTGGCGTCTGACCTTCGGGTCGTCGGTGAGGGTGATCTGTGCGGTGACCTGGGCTCCGCGGGCCGCCAGGGCGACCACCGGCCCGGTGCTCACGGCGTGGACGCGGAGCGCTACCGAAGCCGAGGTCGCGGCGACGCAGGTGAGAGTCGCGATCGCCACGTTGCGCCAGAGCCGTCGAACGGCGCCGGGAACCGGTCCCGAGGACGCACGAGCGGATGCGATCCGCCTGAGCACGGAGAGGAAGCGGGCGGCTCGGGGTGAGGAAGGTGTCAGCGGCGGGCGGGTGAGCGAGGAGGGTCGGTGTACGCGCGCGAAATTGGAGACTGCCAGGAGGGTCGCCGCGGACCCAGTGGCCAGGATGGAGACGATCAGGCCCGTCGTCGGGGAGAGGTTCAGGAGGGTGAGGGCGGTGGCCCAGGCGGCCAAAGCGGGGAGAGCCAGGGACCAGGAGTGGGGGGAGGCGGGAAGGTCGTGGGGCATGTCAGACGTGGACCTTTCCCTTGATCTCCTCGTACTTCTTCGCGCCGATGCCGCTGACCTCGCGCAGTTGGTCGATGCTGGTGAAGCCGCCATGCGTGGTACGGAAGTCGGCGATGCGGGCCGCCAGGACCTCGCCCACACCGGGGAGTTGCTCCAGTTGGTCGGGGGTGGCCGAATTGAGGTCGAGTGTCGTGGTGGCGGGGTCGGCCTGGGTGGGGCCGGATGGGGCGCCTATGACGATCTGTTCGCCGTCTACCAGGCGTCTGGCCAGGTTGACCGAGGACATGGCGGTGCCGCGCAGGGGTCCGCCGGCGGCTGTCAGGGCGTCGGCCACCCTGGCTCCCATGGCGAGGGTGTAGAGGCCAGGCTTGTGGACCTTGCCGGTGATGTGGACGGTCACCTTGGCCGTGGGAGATGGGCTGGAGGGCACCGGTGGGCTGGGGATCGGGGCGGGGAGGGGCTCCGGGGTGGGTTGGGAGCGCCACGCGATCACGCCTGCCACCACCGCGGCCAGGACGGCCAGGGCTATCAGGATGCGCAGACCTGGCTTGCCGGGGTCTAGGGAGGCGGGGGGCCTGGTGGTGACGGCCTGGCGAAAGGCTTCGAACGAGGGTGGGATGGGGGCCCAACCTGGCCTCAAGGTCAGGTCGTGCGAGAGCGGGGGTGGGCCTGGTCCCAGGGGCGGGTCGTGTGGGGGCAGCGGGCGACCTGACGTCGGGGGCGGGTCGTGCGGGAGCAGCGGGCGACCTGACCCAAGGAGCGGATCGTGCGGGAGCAGCAGGCGGCCTGACCTCAAGGGTGGGTCGTGCGGGAGCGGGGGACGATCTGATCCCAGGGGCGACTCAGGCGGGAGCGGAGGCCGGCCTGACCTCCTGGGCGGGTCATGCGGGTTTTGGAGTGCGCCGCCGGGCAGGCTGGGGCTTGTGATCGACCGTAGGCGGGACTCGGCGATGGTCCGCTCGGCTGTCGCATCGTGGTTGCGCACGGCAGCGAAGGTACGAGACCGGCTGGGGCTCGCAGAGCGGTGAACGAGGTTCTGGGGATAGCCGATGCATGGCGAGCCAGCCTGTGGACAACATGGTGAGCGGCCCGGACGAAGAGGGGTCACGGCCGGTATGGCTTCTGAGCCGCCCGCGGACGTGAACCTCCGCCAGTGCGGGTAGCTCGGAGCAGCCGTGCGAGGTCGAAGACCGCTCGCGTGGGCGTCGAAGTGGGCGGATGGTCAGACGTCCGTTGGTCCTCGAAGTGAGCGAGTGATCAGACGTCCGTGGGAAGTACGGCTAGTCGGCGGAGGTGACCGTCAGTCCCAGCATCCCCGGCCCCACATGTACCCCGATAACCGCCCCAACCTCCACCACCCGCATCTCCACGATCCCGGGCAGCCGCTTGGCCAGTCGTTCCGCCAGCCCCTCCGCCCGTCCCAGCGCCCCCAGGTGCTGCACCGCCACCCGCACCCCCGCCTCGCCCTCCGCGGCCGCCACCGCCAGGTCCTCCAGCCGCGCGATGGCCCTGCCCGCGGTCCGTACCTTCTCCAGCAGCGAGACCCGTCCGTCCACAAGGTGCAGCAGGGGCTTGATCATCAGCGCCGACCCCACCAGCGAGGCCGCCGTCCCGATGCGCCCGCCTCGCCGCAGGTACTCCAGCGTGTCGGCGTAGAAGTACGTCCGGGTCCGCGCGGCGCACCGCCGGGCGGCGGCCGCCACCTCCGCGAGCGATCCACCCTCCGCGGCCGTACGGGCGGCGGCGAGCACCGGGTAGCCGAGCCCCATGGCGATCGACCGGCTGTCGATGACCTCGACCGGCACCGGGCACTCTGCAGCGGCCAGCAGCGCGGCGGAGGCCGTACCGGAGAACTCGCCCGACAGGTGGATCGAGACCACGCCCGACGCGCCGCCGGCCGCCAGCGACGAGTAGCACGAGGCGAAGCGCGCGGGTGCGGGTCTGGAGGTGGTCGCCGACGACAGGTCGCCGGTGAATAAGCCCTCGTCATACGACAAACCACCGGAAGTCACCTGTACAGGTACAAAAGCGACACCGGGCACCGGTGGTAGATAAGCGGTTGAATCCGTGACCACGAGCACCGATGGCGGCATAGTCCGAGATTAACTACTGAACCGGGGTTCCACCCCGCCAGACCCGGCGTGGCTTGAGGCCGAAGGACCAGGCGAAGGCGCCCTCGTGGTCGGCGTCCCACTGGACGATGTCGGCCAGGCGGCCGGGAGCCAGGACGCCGCGGTCGGGCGCGCCCAGCACGGTGGCGCCGCCGAGCGTGGCCGCCCGCAGCGCGTCGTTGACGCTCATCCCGAACGCCGACACCGCCATCGCGATGACCAGGGACATCGAGGTGATGCCGCAGTAGCCGGGGTTGTGGTCGCTGCCGAGGGCGATCTGCACACCGTGCTTGATCATCTGGCGGACCGGCGGCAGGTGGCCGCGCTGGAGCGCCGTCGCGGGGCAGACCACGGCGGGCACGCCGTAGCGGGACATGATCGCGATGTCCTCTTCGGACATGTGGTGCAGCCCGTCGGCGGAGGCGCAGCCGAGCTCGGCGGCCAGTTGGACGGCGCCGCGGCGGCTAAAGAGGCCGGCGTGGATGCGCGGCAGCAGGCCGACGTTGCGGCCCGAGGCGAGCACCCAGCGGGACTCCTCGGTGGTGAAGTGGCCCTCGTCGCAGTAGACGTCCACGCTGTCGGCACCGGCGGCGGCCGCGTCGGCGCACCAGGCGCCCACGGCCTCGACGTATTCGCGCTGCCGGCCGAAGTATTCCGGCGGCACCACGTGCGCCGCGAGGAAGGTGACGTGCACCCGCGGCATCATCGGCTCCTTCTCCAGCTCGCGCAGGAGCCGCACGTCGGCGAGCTCGCCGTCGCGGGTGAGGTGGTAGCCGGTCTTGGCCTCGACGGTCGTGGTGCCGCTGAGCAGCCAGCCGCGCAGCCGCTCGCGAACGCCGTTGCACAGGGTCCACGGGTCGGTGCCGCGGGTCACGGTGACGGTCGAGCCCACGCCGCCGCCCGCCGCGGTGATCGCCGACGAGGTGGAGCCGCCAGTGCGGATCGCCAGCTCGGCGTAGCGGTTGCCCGCGTAGACCGGGTGGGTGTGCGCGTCGATGAGGCCGGGCGTGACGAGTGCGCCACCCAGGTTTTCGACGTGGTCGACATCGACGATGTCGTCAACGACTCCGGGGACGCTCTGTGGCAGATCGGGCGCCCGCCCGACCCACGCGATCCGGTCGTTGTGTACGAGGATGGCCGCGTTGCTGAGAACCTCGTTGCCGGTCCAGAGGCGGCCGATATTGGTCAGAAGCCGAACGGTCACCGCATCACCGCCCCGCGGGATCCCCCAGGTGAGCACAGCACCCAGCAGCGCACGGCTGACGCCGCGCCCACTGAGTCGGCTCCGGGTCCGGACGACATGGGGGGTCTCCTGCTCTCATCCGCTATGGCTGTGCGGTGACCGTATCGCCGGACTCATGATCCGGCGATTTCAGTTCAGTTACGTTATTTCACAGGTGGGCTTGCTGTACAGGGTTATTCGGAAGAAAGCCCACTCTTCCCAACCGCCACTCGACCCCATCGAACCCCTGTGGCCCCCGCACGCGACCTCACTCACAGCAGCGATCATCCGAAACCCGCGCCATTAGTGTCGTAAGACTCGGCTTATCCTAGCAATCCCAGCGTTCAGGGACCACTGCCGCCTTTGGGCAGCCCTGCAGTGATTTTGGCGGAGCTGCCCGCTACGACCGCTAAGAGACGCGTTCGACCGGCTTACCGGCCCGCTCCAGCTCCTGGAACAGGCTCGGGAGCACGCGTGCGTGCAGGATCGTGCCGTCCGCCACGTGGTCCACCGAGAGCACTTCGCCCTCCTTGTGGGCCCGCGAGATCAGGTCGCTCCTGTCGTACGGCACCAGCAGCACGAACTCGTGGTCGAGCCTGGGCAGCTCGCGTTCGATGAGCGCCATCAACTCGGCGATGCCGGCGCCGGTGCGCGCCGAGACCACGATGCTGTCGCGCTCGCGCCTGGCGATGCGGTCCAGCACCTCCTGGTCGGCCGCGTCGGCCTTGTTGATCACCACGATCTCGGGAATGTCGGAGGCGCCCTCGATGTCGGCGAAGACCTCGCGTACGGCGGCGAGCTGACCTTCCGGGTCGGGGTGAGCGCCGTCGACCACGTGCAGGATCAGGTCGGCGTCGGCGACCTCCTCCAGAGTGGAGCGGAACGCCTCGATGAGCTGGTGCGGCAGGTGGCGGACGAAGCCGACGGTGTCGGCGATCGTGAACAGCCTGCCGTCAGGCGTGTGCGCCCGGCGTACGGTCGGGTCGAGGGTGGCGAACAGGGCGTCCTCCACCAGCACTCCCGCACCGGTGATGCGGTTGAGCAGGGAGGACTTGCCGGCGTTGGTGTAACCCGCGATCGCCACGGCCGGGACCTCGCGCCGGGAGCGCCGGTGGCGCATCGTGTCGCGCGAGGTGGACATGCCGCTGATCTGGCGCCGCAACTTGGCCATGCGCTCGCGGATGCGGCGCCGGTCCAGCTCGATCTTGGTCTCACCGGGGCCGCGGCCGCCGATGCCGACGCCGCCCGCGGCGCGTCCGCCTACCTGCCTGGACAGGTTGCCACCCCAGCCACGCAGGCGGGGCAGCAGGTATTGGAGCTGGGCCAGCTCGACCTGAGCCTTGCCCTCACGGCTCTTGGCGTGCTGCGCGAAGATGTCGAGGATCAGCGCGGTGCGGTCGATGACCTTCACCTTGACCGTCTCCTCCAACTGGCGGAGCTGGCCCGGGGCCAGCTCGCCGTCGCAGATCACGGTGTCGGCACCGGTCGAGTCGACCACGTCGCGGAGTTCGAGCGCCTTGCCCGAGCCGATGTACGTCGCCGGGTCGGGCTTCTGGCGGCGCTGGATGAGGCCCTCGAGGACCTCGGAGCCGGCCGTCTCGGCCAGGAGCTTGAGCTCCAGCAGGGAGTTTTCGGCGTCTTCCGCCGTGCCTGAGGTCCAGACGCCGACCAGGACGACCCGCTCAAGCCGCAGCTGCCGGTATTCGACCTCGGAGATGTCTTGAAGTTCGGTGGACAGGCCCGCCACGCGGCGTAGCGCCTGGCGCTCCTCGAGGTCCATCTCGCCGGTCTCGAACTCGTCGCGCGCGGAGTATTCGTGCATTCGTGTCATCTCTAATAGGCAACGTCTGAACACCGGAGTGTCTTCCCCGATGGTGACATGACATCCCTCGAGCCATCACCTGGTTATCCCGGCAACACGCTGGCGTCTCCCGAGCCCGTGGTCAGCGACACCTTGTGCGGGGAGGACGGGTCCTTCTTGACCGAAACCGTCGCCTCGCCCGATCCGACCTCGGTCTTCACATCATAGGCACCGTCCGGAACGTGCAGGATGGCCTCGCCGGAGCCGCTCTCCAGCTCGACGCTGTCGGGCACGACGGCGAACTTCACCTCGACGTCGCCGGAGCCGGCCTCAGCGTAGATCTTCTTGCCCCCGAGGCCGGTGGCGTCCACGTCGCCCGAGCCGGCGGACGCCTCGATCTGCCCGGTCAGCTGCCGCATCGTGATGTTGCCCGAGCCCGCGTCGGCGCCGATCTGGAGACCCTTGGGGACCTCGATCTTGTAGTCGATGCTGCAACTGCCCCAGTCCTTGTCGCAGTCGTAATACACCGAGAGCGTGTCGCCGTCGACCTTGTGCTGGGCCTTCGGCTTCTCGTTGCGCCACTGGATGGTCTCGGTGACCCGCACGGCCGTCCCGTCGTACTCCGTGATCACGGTGTCGCCGGACTCGTTCCTGACGTGCAGCTTGGCCACCTTGTCCGTGACCTGGTACGTGACGGTGTCCTGGTTGGTCGGGCCGGCGAGGCTCTTGAGCCCGCAGCCCGTCAGCAGCAGCGCCGAGGCGAGGAGGCCGCCCGCGATCACGATTGTCTTCATGCCGCAAATCCTCGCGTGCGCAGGCCCTGGCGCACATCGGGGTTTCCCCCCGAACCCCTCCCAGGGGAACCCCCACCTTTGACCCGGGACCACCCATGAAGTAGCTTCGCTTCCATAATCCAGAACTGATTTTCCACATCATGGAAGAAGGGGCTCATGGAGATCACCGGCCCGATGCTCGACCGGTTCGACGAGGTCCTCACGCCGCAGGCGCTCGCCTTCGTGGAGACCCTCCAGCGGGAGTACGACGCGACGCGCCAGGAGTTGCTGGAAGCCCGGCAGGTTCGGCAGGCGGAGCTGTCGGCGGGCGGCCGGCTCGACTTCCTGCCGGAGACCAAGGCGGTCAGGGAAGGCGACTGGAGCGTCGCGCCCCCGGCTCCCGGCCTCGAGGACCGCCGCGTCGAGATCACCGGCCCGGTCGACCGCAAGATGACGATCAACGCGCTCAACTCCGGCGCCAAGGTCTGGCTCGCCGACTTCGAGGACGCCAACTCCCCGCTCTGGGCGAACTGCGTCAGCGGCCACCTCAACCTGCGCGCCGCGCTCGACCGGACGATCGACTTCGAGACCGGCGGCAAGTCCTACGCGCTCAGGCCCGACGCCGAGCTGGCCACGATCGTGGTCCGGCCGCGCGGCTGGCACCTCGACGAGAAGCACGCCCTGGTGGACGGGCGGCCGGTGTCGGCCTCGCTGTTCGACTTCGGGCTCTACTTCTTCCACTGCGCCCAGCGGCAGCTCGACAAGGGCCGCGGCCCGTACTTCTACCTGCCCAAGATGGAGTCGCACCTGGAGGCGCGGCTCTGGAACGAGGTGTTCGTCCGCGCGCAGGACCTGCTGGGCATCCCGCAGGGGACGATCAGGGCGACGGTGCTGATCGAGACGTATCCGGCGGCGTTCGAGATGGAGGAGATCCTCTACGAGCTGCGCGAGCACTCGGCGGGGCTCAACGCGGGCCGCTGGGACTACCTGTTCAGCGTGATCAAGAAGTTCCGCACCAGGGGCCGCGAGTTCCTGCTGCCCGAGCGCAACGCGGTCACGATGACCGCGCCGTTCATGCGCGCCTACACCGAGCTGCTGGTGCGGACCTGCCACAAGCGCGGCGCGCACGCGATCGGGGGGATGGCGGCGTTCATCCCCTCGCGGCGCGATCCCGAGGTGAACGCGACGGCGCTGGAGAAGGTGCGCGCCGACAAGACGCGCGAGTCGGGCGACGGCTTCGACGGCTCCTGGGTGGCGCACCCCGACCTGGTGCCGATCTGCCGCGAGGTGTTCGACGGCGTGCTGGGCTCGCGGCCCAACCAGCTCGACCGGACGCGTGAGGAGGTCTCGGTCTCGGCCGCCGACCTGCTGGCGGTCTCCGAGACGCCGGGCGTGATCACCGAGGCCGGGCTGCGCGGCAACGTGGACGTGGCGCTGCGCTACCTGGCCGCCTGGATGGGCGGGCTCGGGGCGGTGGCGATCCACAACCTCATGGAGGACGCGGCCACGGCGGAGATCTCCCGCTCGCAGATCTGGCAGTGGATCCACAACGACATCACGCTGTCCGACACGGGCGCGACGGTGACGAAGGAGCTGGTCGAGCAGATCATCTCGGAGGAGCTGGCGAAGATCGCGGCCGAGCCCGGCTACGACGAGCCGCTGTACGAGCAGGCCACGGCGCTGTTCAAGGAGGTCGCGCTGGACGACGACTTCGCCGAGTTCCTGACGCTCCCCGCGTACGCCCGCATGCCGTAAAGAATGATGATATTTCCGGTTATATCTGGTGCGTCAGCGCCGGATATAACCGGAAAGGTGGTGCGATCATCCAGATATGACCAAGGATGGCGGATAGAGAGCAAGGGTGGCCGAAAGAAGGGGGGCGCCATGGTCGGCAAGCCGCTCGTCGAGCTGACGGCCGCGCTGCACACGCTGCTGCCCGCCGACTCGGTGATCACTGACCCGGTACGCCTGCGCACCTACGAGTGCGACGGCCTGACCTACCACCGGGCCACGCCGGGCGTGGTCGTGCTGCCGGAGACCGCCGAACAGATCTCCGGGGTGGTCCGCGCCTGCAACGACTTCGGGGTGCCGTTCGTGGCCCGCGGCTCCGGCACCGGGCTGTCGGGCGGGGCGCTCCCCCGCGAGGACGGCGTCCTGATCGTCACCTCCAAGATGCGCCGCGTCCTGGAGATCGACCTGCCCAACCGCAGGGCCGTCGTCGAGCCGGGCGTCACGAACCTGGCGATCACCGAAGCCGTCCGCGACCAGGGCTACTACTACGCCCCCGACCCGTCCAGCCAGCAGATCTGCTCGATCGGCGGCAACGTGGCGGAGAACTCCGGCGGCGCCCACTGCCTCAAATACGGCTTCACGGTCAACCACATCGAAGCCTGCGAGATCGTCACCCCTGACGGCGACCTGGTGACGCTCGACCGCATGGACCCCGGCTACGACCTGCTCGGCGCGTTCATCGGCTCCGAGGGCACGCTGGGCATAGCGACCAAGATCACGGTACGCCTGAGCCGTACCCCCGAGTCCGTCGTCACCGTGCTGGCCGCGTTCGAGAGCATCGAGCAGGGCGGGCAGGCCGTGTCGGCGATCATCGGCGCGGGCATCGTGCCGGCCGCGATCGAGATGATGGACGCGCTGTCCATCGAGGCGGCCGAGGCGGCGGTGGCCTGCTCCTATCCCGAGGGTGCGGGCGCGGTGCTGATCGTCGAGCTCGACGGGCCGGGGCAGGAGGTCGTCCGGCAGTTCGAGCGGCTTCAGGAGATCTGCTCGGGGGCGTTCGAGCTGCGGGTGGCCGACGACCCGGCCGAGCGGGCGGCGATCTGGCGGGGCCGCAAGTCGGCGTTCGCGGCCGTCGGCCGGATCAGCCCGGCCTACATCGTGCAGGACGGCGTGGTGCCCCGCACCTCGCTGCCCAAGGTGCTGGCCGCCATCGACCGGCTGTCGCAGGAGTACGGGATCAGGGTGGCCAACGTCTTCCACGCGGGCGACGGCAACCTGCATCCGCTGGTGCTGTTCGACGACGCGGAGCCGGGCGCGGGCGAACGTGCCGAGGTGGTCTCCGGCGCGATCCTCGACCTGTGCATCGAGCACGGCGGGTCGATCACCGGTGAGCACGGGGTGGGCGCGGACAAGGCGAAGTACATGCCGAAGATGTTCTCGGCGGACGATCTCGACACCATGCAGCTCGTCCGCTGCGCCTTCGACCCGAAGAACCTGTCGAACCCGGGCAAGATCTTCCCCACGCCGCGGCTGTGCGGGGAGGTGCCCGGGGTGCGCAAGGGCGTCCATCCGCTGGTCGCCTCGGGGCAGGCGGAGCAGTTCTGATGGAGTGGCTGGAGAAAACCGGCGTGACGGTCAGGGAGGCCGGGCCGGACGACGCCGTCGGCGGGGTGCGCCCGAGCGTGGTGGCGCTGCCCGAGTCGGTCGAGGAGATCTCGGCCGTGCTGCGGGCCTGCGCCGAGCACGATCTGGCGGTCGTGCCCGCGGGCGGCGGCACCAAACTGCACTGGGGCGCGCCGCCCGAACGGTGTGACGTGCTGCTCGACCTGTGCTGCCTGAACGAGGTCATCGAGCACGCCGCGGGCGACCTCGTGGTGAAGGCCCAGGCCGGGGTGACGATGGACGCGCTGGCGGACGCGCTCGCCGCGCAGGGCCAGGAGCTGGCGCTGGACGTGCCGTTCGCCGAGGGCGCGACGGTCGGCGGCACGCTGGCCGCCGCGACGGCCGGGCCGCGCGCCTTCCGCTACGGTACGGCCCGCGACCTGCTCATCGGCATCACCGTCGTGCTGCCGGACGGGACCGTGGCCAAGTCGGGCGGCCGGGTGGTCAAGAACGTCGCGGGCTACGACCTGGGCAAGCTGTTCACCGGCTCGTACGGCACGCTGGGCGTCATCGCCGAGGCCACGTTCCGGCTGCACCCGCTGCCCGCCGACCGGCGCTATGTCGTGGCCGGGTTCGAGTCGCGCGAGCACGTCCAGGAGGTGGCCGCGCTGCTCGCCACGGCGCAGGCCGAGCCGAGCGCGGTCGAGCTCGACTGGCCCGGCGGGGACGCGCCGTGCACGCTGGCCGTGCTGGTCGAGGGCTCGGCCGCCGGGCAGCGGGCGGAGGCGCTGCGCGAGGCGATGGGCGCGGGCACCGTCACGGACGAGGCACCGGCCTGGTGGGGGCTGATCACGGACGACGAGGTCCTGCTTGAGCTGCGCTTCCCGCCCGCGCGGGCGGGCGAGGTCCTGGAGGCGGTACGCGGCACCGGGTTCGCGCTGCGCGGCTCGCCCGTCGCGGGCCGGGTCCGGCTGGAGCTCGGGACCGAGCTCGCGGGCGCCATAGGCGACACGAGCATCGTGGCCGCGGAGGGCGACACGGGCACGGGCTTGGCGGGTGTCGTGTCCGGTCTGCGGGAGCGCCTGGCGCCGCTGGGCGGCCGGGTGACCGTGCTGGCCGCGCCGGACGAGAATGTGGACCGGTGGGGACCGGTGAGCGCGCTGCCGCTGATGCGGCGGGTCAAGGAACGGTTCGACCCGGGGCGCAGGATGTCTCCCGGCCGGTTCGTGGGAGGCATCTGACATGACGTCCGGCATCGACCCCAAGCTGATCAACGACTGCGTGCACTGCGGTTTCTGCCTGCCCACCTGCCCGACGTACGTGCTGTGGGGCGAGGAGATGGACTCGCCGCGCGGCCGGATCCACCTGATGAAGCAGCACGTCGAGGGCACCCCGGTGACGCCGGAGATGGCCGGGCACTTCGACGCCTGCCTCGGCTGCATGGCGTGCGTCACCGCCTGCCCGTCGGGCGTCCAGTACGACCAGTTGATCGAGCAGACCCGGGCCGAGGTCGAGCGGGTGCACGTGCGCGACCCGCGCGAGCGGGCGGTCAGGGAGATCGTGTTCAGCCTGTTCCCCTACCCGCGCAGGCTGCGGCTGCTGCGCCCCGGGATGTGGTTGGCCGAGCGGATGGCGCCGTTCCTGGAGCGGGTGCATCCCAGTCTCGGGGCGTTGGCCGGGCTGGCGCCCAAGGCCGGGCGGCGGCAGCGGCTGCCGCGGCTGGTCCGGGCCAGGGGGCCGCGCCGGGCCGTGGTCGGCATGCTCACCGGGTGCGTGCAGGGCGAGTTCTTCCCGCAGGTCAACGCGGCCACCGCGCGGGTGCTCGCGCTGGAGGGCTGCGACGTGGTCATCCCGCCCGGACAGGGCTGCTGCGGGGCGCTGAGCGTGCACTCGGGGCGCGAGGAGCAGGCCAGGCGGCTCGCGCGGCGCACGGTCAGGACGTTCACCCGGGCCGGCGTGGACACGGTCGTGGTCAACGCGGCCGGGTGCGGGTCGTCGATGAAGGAGTACGGCCGGCTGCTGGGCAGGGAGCCGGGGTTCCGGGTGCTGGACCTGTCGGAATACCTCGCCGAGCTGGGACCGGTGGCGGACCGGCATCCGCTGCCCGTCACGGTGGCCTATCACGACGCCTGCCACCTGGCCCACGCGCAGGGGATCCGGGCCCAGCCGCGCGAGCTGCTCAAGGCGATCCCGGGGCTGGACCTGCGCGAGGTGCCGGAGTCGGCCATCTGCTGCGGTTCGGCGGGCACGTACAACATCTTCCAGCCCGAGGCGGCCCGCGACCTGGGCGACAGGAAGGCCAAGTCGGTGGCCTCGACGGGCGCGGAGCTGCTGGTGTCGGCCAATCCTGGCTGCACGATGCAGATAGCCGCCGCGATGCGGCGAGGTGGCGCGGAGATCAGGGTGGCGCACACGGCCGAGGTGCTGGACGCGTCGCTGCGCGGAGTGTCCCTTTGACCGGACGGGGGTTGTGCGGGTGAGCGTGCAGTCGGTCGAGCGGGCGCTCGACGTGCTGGAGGCGCTGGCCGAGCACGGTGGTGAGGCGGGGCTGTCGGAGATCGCGGCCAAGACCGGGCTGCCGTTCGGGACGATCCACCGGCTGCTGCAGACGCTTCTGGCCCGCGGCTACGTACGCCAGGAGTCGGACCGGCGCTACGCGCTGGGCGGCGGCCTGGTGCGGCTGGGTGGCATCGCCGAGAGCATGGTCGGCGTGTGGGCGCGGCCATACCTGTCGAAGCTGGTGACGCTGTCGGGAGAGACGGCGAACCTGGCGGTGCTGGAGGGCGACTTCATCGTCTACGTGGCACAGGTGCCCTCGCCGCGCAGGCTGCGGATGTTCGCGGAGGTCGGCAGGCGGGTGCTGCCGCACAGCACGGCCGTGGGCAAGGTGCTGCTGGCGGGGCGGCCGGCCGATGAGGCGGTCGCGGTGTTCGTACGGACCGGCATGCCGCGCCGCACCCCGAACACGATCACCGACACCGACGGCATGCTCACCGAGCTCGGCCTGGTCAGGGACCGGGGTTATGCGATGGACCTGGGCGAGGAGGAGCTCGGCGTGCACTGCCTGGCCGTGCCCGTGCACGACGGGAACCGGGTGGTGGCCGCCATGTCGGTGTCGGGCCCGGCGGAGCGGATCGACGCCCTCGACCGGGACGAGCTGGCCGCGGCCATGCGGAAGCTCGCGCTCGACTTCGGCGCCGAGCTCAGCCCGGTGGCCGGCGCGGGCTGAAGATCGCTCTGTCACGCTATGAGCAACAGCCCCGTTCAACCGATCGCATCGCCTATTACCGTTGACCGCATGTGTAGAAGCATCAAGACCCTGCGCCCGCCGTACACCGAGGACGTGACGGAAGACGACGTACGGGCGGCGGCGCTGCAGTACGTACGCAAGATCTCCGGCTTCCGCGCGCCCGCCGCGCACAACGCCGAGGCGTTCGACCGGGCGGTCGAGACGATCACCCGGGCGTCGGAGGAGTTGCTGGCGGCGCTACAGGTTCGCGGCGGACGTTGACACGATCCCTCAGTGGAGGGAGTGTCCCCGGTGTAACCGCATCGATCGCCAGGGGGCATCCCATGATCAGTGGGCTGTATCAGGGTAGGGACGGGGACTCGCGCCTCGAACTCCGGGTTGACGTCGACGGGGCGCGGCCCACCGGGAGGGTGAGCGGAGATCTGTTCTCCGTGGCCGGCGCGACCACGTCATACGCCGGCTCGTTCGTGGTGAACACGGCCTCGGCGAGGGCCGAGGGCGCCGGGACGAAGATCACGGGGCGCGGGGCGTTCTCGTTCGACACCCCGGCGAAGGACGTGACGGTCACGATCAGCGGCACGGTGGGCACCGCCAAGATCGCCGGCCAGACCTACGAGCTGACGTTCTCCGGTCGCCACTTCCGTACCGTGCTCCTGGAACAGGACTCGGTGGCGGGCACCCAACCGTTCGAGAAGTACCAGACCGGGACGCTGCCCGGCCCGACGGGCTCGCCGGCGAGGGAGCTGAGCGTGGCCGCCGCCTACGACGAGGCGGGGATCCGCCTGACCGTCAACCCGCCCGGGGTGATCCCGGTCGACGGGTCGGGCGCGGACCTGGCGTGGGACGACGCCGAGCTGCATCACGCGATGACGCAGCAGTTCAGCGCGTTCGGGCAGGCTCCGGCCTGGCGGGTGTGGCTGCTGGTGGCCAGCAAGCACGTGGGCGGTTACCGGGGCATCATGTTCGACTACGACGACGCGCACCAGCGGCAGGGGTCCGCGGTCTTCTACGACGCGATCAAGGGCGACACCCCGCAGGCGCAGCGGGCGCAACTGCGCACGTACGTGCACGAACTCGGCCACGCCTTCAACCTGCTGCACTCGTGGCAGAAGAACCTGGCCAATCCACCCCAGCCGCTCGGCCCGAACGGCGGCTTCGGCGACCTGTCCTGGATGAACTACGTCCAGAACTACCAACCCGGCGGCGAGCAGGGCTACTGGACCGCCTTCCCCTTCCAGTTCACCGACTCCGAGCTCGTCCACCTCCGTCACGGTTTCTACCGGGAGGTGGCCATGGGCGCGAACGCCTTCGGCACGGGCGCCGCCGACATCGCGCCCTTCGAACAGCCGATCGTGGACCGGTCGGGGCTGCTGCTCGAACTGCGGGCCAAGGAGTCGTTCGGCTTCGGCGAGCCCGTCGTGGTGGAGCTGAAGCTGTCCACGACCGGCGAGCCGCGCACCACGCACGGCCACCTCCATCCCGACACCGAGTTCACCCAGATCACCATCACCCAGCCGACCGGCCGAACCGTGCTGTACCGGCCGATGATGCGGCACTGCGTCGACGCCTCACCCGACATCCGGCTCGACTCGGGCAACCCGGCCATGTACCGGAGCGCGTACATCGGGCACGGCCGCGACGGGCACTTCTTCCAGCAGCCCGGCGAATACCAGGTGCGCGCCCAGTACATCGCCGCCGACGGCTCCCGCATCGTCTCCTCCGCCTGCCTGGTCAAGGTCCGTTACCCGGTCGGCGCGGACGACCACCGGGTGGCCGAGCTGATGCTGGGCGACGAGCAGGGCAAGCTGTTCTCACTGCTCGGCTCCGACTCGCCGACGCTGAGCTCGGGCAACCGGGCGCTGGACGAGGTGATCGGCAGGTACGGCGGTCACCCGCTGGCCGTCTACGCCCGCATGGTCAAGGGACTCAACGCCGAGCGGGAGTTCAAGGCGATCACCACCGACAAGCAGGTACAGGTCCGGCCACCGGACCTCAAGCAGGGCATCGAGCAGCTCACCGCAGTGGCCCGTGACGCCAGCGTCGACAACATCACCCTGAACATGGTGATGCGCCGCCTGGCCAGAGCCGAGGCCCGGCAGGGCGACCTGGAACGGGCCAACGCGGTGATGGACAAGATGGTCGCCCTGTTCCAGTCCAAGGGGGTCAACCAGATCATCATGGGGCAGATCAGACAGCAGGCCGAGCTCACGAAGGCGGCGCTCAGCGCGGAAGCGTGATCGGCTGGTCGCCCGAGCAGCCGATCCGCACGTCGACGTCCCCGCCCTCGTCCTCGTCGGCCTCGAACTCGACCATGGCCTGCTGCCGGGGGCCCGGGTCGACGTCGTCGACGGAGTAGCCCTGGGCGGGGCTCCACGACCGCAGCGTCACCAGGCCGCCCGCGCAGGAGGCGATCACGGTGCCGCCGGCCGTGCGGATGAACCCGCCACCGCGCGGGCTCGCGGAAGCGGCCGGAGCGGCGGTCCCGGGCGCCCGTACGGTGGCGGTGGAGAGGGCGGCGCGGATCTCGCCCTGGCTCAGCACCCGCCCGGACGTGCCGGTGAGCACGCCGCCGAGCAGCCCGAGCACCGCCACGGCCGCACCGGTCGCGGCGAGCGCGGTGGCGGCCCAGGCCAGCACGAATCGCTTCACCACTCCACCTTCCCCCGTCTCCGGATAAGGCCGGGTTAACGCCACGATAAGGCGACCCTCCCCATCTCCTGACACCGTCTACCGTTGCCCTATATGGCTGACATCCTGCTCATCGAGGACGACGTGGCGATCCGCACGGCGCTGAGCCGCGGGCTGCGGGAGCTCGGCCACGCCGTCTCCTCCTCCCCCACGGCCCTCGACGGGTTGAGGCTGGCCGTCGAAGGCCGGCCCGACCTGATCGTGCTCGACCTGGGGCTGCCCGATCTCGACGGTGTGGACCTGCTGCGCATGCTGCGCGCGGTGAGCCGGGTACCGGTGATCGTCGCCACCGCCCGTGACGGGGACGCCGAGATGGTGCCGGTGCTCGACGCGGGCGCCGACGACTACGTGGTGAAGCCGTACAGCTCCGCGCAGCTCGACGCCCGGATCAGAGCCGTGCTGCGCCGCGCGGGCGAGACCGCGCCCGAGCCGCTGGAGGTCGGCGCGCTGCGCGTCGACCCGCGCGCGCGGGTGGCCACGCTCGGCGGCGAGGCGCTGGACCTGACGCCGCGCGAGTTCGACGTGCTGTGTTACCTCGCCGCCCGGCCCGGAGAGGTGGTCACCAAGCGGGAGTTGCTGACCGAGGTGTGGCAGCTCCCGTACGGCGGGGCGGACAAGACCGTCGACGTGCACCTGTCGTGGCTGCGCAGGAAGCTCGGCGAGACCGCCGCCGAACCGCGTTACCTGCACACGGTGCGCGGCGTCGGGGTCAAGCTGGTCGGACCGTCGTGAGGCGCTGGCTGGCGCTGCTGGTGGCCGCGACCACCTCGGTCGTGCTGATCGCGCTGCTGGTGCCGATGGCGCTGCTGATCCGCTCCGTGGCGGCGAACGGCGCCATGAACCGCGCCACCGCCGCCGCCGAGTCGGTCGCCGTCGCGGTCGGCACGCCCGACCTGGAGCTGGCGGTGGCGCAGGTCTCCCGCCCCGTGACGGTGTTCCTGCCCGACGGGCGGACGCTCGGCCCGGCCGCACCCCGCTCCGACGCGGTACGGCTGGCCGCGACCGGCCGCAGCGTCACCGCCGAGGCGCCGGGCGGCAGGGAGGTGCTCGTCTCGGTGCGTTCACCGGAGGGCACGGTGGTGATCAGGGCGTTCGTGGACGACGCGGAACTGCTGCGCGGGGTCCGCGAGGCGTGGCTGGCGCTGCTGCTGCTCGGCCTGGCACTGATGGTGCTGGGCATCGTCCTGGCCGACCGGCTGGCACTCGCGGTCACCAGGCCGGTCGACGGGCTGGCCAAGGTCTCGCACCGGCTGGCCGGTGGCGACCTGGCCGCGCGGGCGGAGCCGGGCGGCCCGCCGGAGGTGCGGTCGGTGGCGCTCGCGCTGAACCACCTGGCCGGGCGGATCGACGACCTGCTGGCGGCCGAGCGGGAGTCGGTGGCGGACCTGTCACACCGGCTCCGCACGCCCCTGACCGCTCTCAGGCTGGACGTGGAGTCGCTGCACGATCTCGACGCGGAACGCGTCGGAGCCCGTGTGGACGCACTGGAGCGGGCCGTGAGCGCGGTCATCACCGACGCCCGCCGCCGCGCCGCCGACCGGGAGGGGTGCGACGCGACGGCGGTGGTACGGGAGCGGGTGCGGTTCTGGTCGGTGCTCGCGGAGGACCAGGGACGGGCCGTCGAGGTGGACCTGCCGCCCGGCCCGCTCCCCGTGGCGGTCCGCGCGGAGGAACTCGCCGCCTGCGTGGACGCGCTGCTCGGCAACGTGTTCGCGCACACTCCCGAGGGAGTCGCCCTGTCCGTACGGCTGGCGGCCCGCCCTCCCGGAGCCGTGCTGACCGTCGCCGACGAGGGCCCCGGCTTCGACCGGGCGCTCCTGGAGCGGGGCAGCAGCGCGGGCGGATCCACCGGGCTCGGTCTGGACATCGCGCGGCGTACGGCCGAGGACGCGGGCGGGCGGCTGTCCGTCTCCTCCCCGTCCGGGGGCGGAGCGACGGTGGAGGTGACGTTAACCGGGGCTTAGCGCGGTCTTACCGGTGATCGCGATTGTGTGGCGGCATGAACACAATCACCAAGTTCGTCGCAGCAGGTGCCGGTGCCGTCGTACTCGTCGCGGGTGGCGGCGCCGCCTACGCCGCCGCCACGGCCACCGCTCCGAAGGTCACGGCCGAGCGGGCCATCGAGATCGCGCACAAGCAGGTTCCCGGCGGGTGGGTCAAGGAGGTCTCCTACGACGGTCGCGGGAACCGGCCGGACGTGTGGGAGGTGGAGCTGGTCAAGGGCAATGTGGACCATGACCTCGACGTCGACGCGGCCACGGGGAAGGTCCTGAGCCAGGGCACCGACCGTACGGACGACGACGACTGACGCACCCCCGGGCGCGCCTCTTCGAAGAGGCGCGCCCGAATTGTCAGCAGGAGTTCAGGATGCCGTCCATGGCGTCCTTCTCACCGGTGGTCAGCCACAGGCCGTACTTCGCCTTCACGTCGATCTGCTTGACGATGTAGGTACAGCGGTACGCCTTGCGCGGCGGCAGCCAGGTCGCCGCGTCGGAGTCGCTCTTCTGGCCGTTGAGCGGCCCGTCCACGGCCATCAGGTTCATCGGGTCGTTGGCGAACTCCTTGCGTTTGTCCGCCGTCCACTGCTGCGCGCCCTTCTGCCATGCGTCGGAGAGCGGGATGAGGTGGTCGATCTGCACGGCGGTGCTGGTGTCCTGGCCGCGCTTGAAGGTGATGGTCTTGCCGCTGTACGGGTCGTCGAGCACGCCGCTGAGGATGATGCAGTCGTGGGTGCCCGACTTGAACTTCTCGTCGTGCAGGTCACGCTTCAATATGTCGTTGCGCGTGTCGCAGCCGTTGTGGTCGACGTCCGCCCAGGCGGTGCCGAACTTCTCCCGCTCATAGCCGGTCTGCGGCGCACGGCCTTTGACGGCGAGCTTGGCCAGCTTCTTGCGGGCGTCCCCCACATCAGCCGATGGAGCCTTGCCCGAGTCGGCTTGAGGTGTCTGCGCTTCCAGTTGCCCACATCCGGCGAGCAATCCCACTGTGGCCAAACCGGCCAAAACCACACGAAACCGCACGCTCTACCCCTTGACTAAAGTTTTAGCAAAGTCTAGGTAGAGCAATTACCCCTAAGGCACGATTTATCCCTCAAGGACGTCAAGCAACCATTTGGAGATGTACGCGGTAGATCCGGCAGCCGTCAGTGATCCGTTCGAGCAGGACGGCGGCCTTGCCGAGCAGCGTCTGGGCACACCGCCGGGTGCAGGTGACACCCGTGCGGGCCTTGGACAGCGGGGTTCCAGCCACCGGCGCCCGGCTGTCCCACGGACGGGGCCAAGAATGCGCACGTCACGGCGCCCAGCGCGCTCCACCGGAGGAGCGTGCCCCTGGACAGACCTCGGCCCCGTATGGCGGGTGGGGCTCACCGGGCCGGCCGTAAAACAGACGACAAAAAAAGATCCCGCCCCTAAGTGCGGGAACGATCACCACGGGAGAGCAGAGCGACTACGACCGCCCGTAACTATCCTCCAGGCGCTCGATGTCGTCCTCGTCGAAGTGGCCGAAGGCGATCTCGAGGATCCGCGTGGCGGGCCCGGACGAGCTGAGCCGGTGCGTCTGGCCCTGCTGGATCAGGACCCGATCCCCCACCGCGGGCTCGATCCGCTTCCCGTCCACCTCGAACACGCACCCGGGGTCGAGCGCCACCCACAGCTCGGAGCGGTGCTCATGACGCTGCAGGCTCAGCCGCTGCCCCGGCGAGACCTCGATGATCTTGACGGTGGACACCTCATTGAGGGTGAACCGCTCGAACCCACCCCACGGCCGCTCGTCACGGATCACAGCCGCCAGCCTGTCGATGTCCTGCATCGCCCCTCCAGGGTCCCGAAAAATCACGCCATCAATCAGCGCTCAAACTACCAGGCACCACGGACCTCCAGGTCAGGCGGTGCACGACCAGACGAATCGCTCAGGTGATGAGGATGCCGCCGTCGACGGGAAGGACAGCGCCGGTGATGTACGAGGACGCGTCACTGGCCAGAAAGACCGCCGCGGCCACCAACTCCGCCGGATCCCCCACCCGCCCCATGACCACCCGCTGCGTCAGCATCCGCTCCAGATACGCGGGGTTGTACTGCTCCGTCATCTCCGAGGCGAAGAACCCCGGCTCCAGGCAGTTGACCCGGATCCCCCGCCGCCCCGTCCACTGCTGCGCCAGATCCCGGGTCAGCCCGACCACCGCCGCCTTCGACGCGCTGTAAGCGGCCTGCGGCAACCCCGCCGTCGTCTCGCCCAGGATGCTGCCGATGTTGACGATCGACGAGCCGGGCCGCATGACCCGCGCGCACGCCTGCGCCATCCAGTAGGTGCCGTGCAGGTTGATGTCGACCACCTGCCGGAACTCCTCCGGCGTCTCCCGCAGCGCGGGCACGGCGGTGCCGACCCCGGCGTTGTTGATCAGCACGTCGACCGAGCCCATGGTCTCCACGGCCGCGGACACCAGCGCCTGGCAGTCCTCGACCCGCGTCACGTCGGTCTTGACGGCCAGGCACCGGCGGCCGGTCTCCTCGACCAGCCGCCGCGTCTCATCCAGCCGATCCTGGCGCCGGGCGCCGATCACGATGTCGGCCCCGGCCTCGGCCAGCCCGCGGGCGAACGCCACGCCCAGTCCCGACGACGCGCCGGTGACGATGGCGATCTTCCCCTCGAGGCTGAACCGCTGAAGCATGCTAGAGACCGTACTCCTTGACGATCCGCTCGTGGCGTTCGACCTCCACGTCGACCTCCTTGGCCAGGTCGAGCCAGGCCAGCGGGTGCGACCACCGCTCGGTGGCGTCGTCGAGCAGCGCGTCGACCTCGGTCGCCGAGACGTCCGGCGGCACCGCGACCCAACCGAACACCCCGGGCAGCGCCTCGCCGCCGGTCGGGTGGGTGACCGTGTAGTTCTCGTCGCTGTAGACCCACATCGGCCAGCCGCGCTCGGCCATGACCTCGGTGAACTCCGCCCAGTCCTCTTCGTTCGGCGCGGCGCCGTCGAAGAAGTAGCTGGTGTAGCCGCCGGGCCGCAGGATGCGCACCGCGGCGAAGGGCGGCACGAAGTTCTGCTGCTCTTCGGGGTCGTCGGGGACCGGCTCCAGCAACTGCGGGTCGAACACGACCAGGTCGCCGGCGTTGTAGTCCATGCCGCGGGGCTGCGGCAGGGCGAGCCGGGCGGTGGCCGGGCCGGTGCGGATGGACAGGATCTGCCGCTGGCCGCCGTCGGGCGCGGGAAGGATGACCCGGATGAGGCCCATCTCCTCCTCGATCGGCCCTTCGGTCGACTTGACCGGCATGCCGATCTTGGCGATGCCCTTGCGGACGATGTCCCAGTCCTCGCTCGAGGTGGCCATGACGATCATGCGCCAGGTGTCCTCCTCGGTGATCTCGTCGATCACTTCGAGCAGTGCCTGGGCGCCCTTGGCGTTGTCGTCGAGCTGCTGGGCCGCGGTGGCCACCAGACGGCGCGCCTCGACGCCGGCTCCGGCCGCCACGGCGTGCTCGGCCGCCTCCAGCGCCTCCGGCCAGCGCTCGCGGGCGCTGTGGAGCCGCGCCAGCGCGAGGTATTGGGTGTCGTGCGGCAGCAGCGCCGCCATCTGCTCGAGCCGCTCGTCCTGGCGGGCCTCGACGAGCAGCGTGCTGAAGGTGGAGACGTCGTCGGGATCGGCGGCGGCGAGGTCGCCGGAGTCGACCAGCAGCTTCCAGTAGATGTCGGCGCCCGTCGCCGGGTAGCCGAGGAAGCCGAGCGTGGTGGTGTGACGGCGGGTGGTCTCCAGGTCCTCACCGGAGCGCGGGGCCAGCCAGCCGGTCCACCGCTCGGGGTCGGCGTTGTGACCGTCGGCGGCGTCGAAGTAGGCCACCCGCTCCTCGACCGGGCACGGCGCGGGCGGCTCGGCCGTCGCGTCGGCGGCGGCGCGCAGGGCGGCGATCCGCTCGGCCACGCCCGCGCTCTCACGCAGCTCGGCGGCGGCCGACTGGGCCAGGTCGGCCAGCAGCCTCGCCTGCCAGACACCCTGCCGGGCGATGGCCAGCTCGCCCGCGATCAGCGAGAGCTCGAAGCGGGCGTGGTAGCCGCCCATCATGCCGAAGTAGTCGATCCACTGGCGCAGCACGCGGCCGAGCTGCCAGGTGTTGGTGATCTGCGAGGAGCCGGCCAGCTTGGCGACCGCCTGCGTCCACTCCACCCACGAGCGCGGGTGCTCGCCGACCACGTCGAGGTCGGGCAGCGCGTCGACGGCCTCGGCGATGCGGCCGAGCGTGGCCAGGATCAGCGCGCGGCGTACGCCGTCGCGGTGCTCCTTGGCCACCGGGTCGTCGGCCGGGAAGTCGGCCGCGGCCTGGAGCGCGGCCAGCGCGTCCTCCCCGCGTCCGGCGGTGAGCAGCGCACGGGCGCTCTCGGCGCCGAGCTCCCAGCTCGCCTCGCGGTCGGCGGCGCGCAGCCGCTCGACGGCGGACTCGGCGTAGGTCACGGCCTCGCCGGCGCGGCCCGCGTCGATGAGCGCGGCGATGTACTGCGTGACCAGCCCGGTGTAGGCGGGGTCGGCCGGCTGGAGGTCCTGGATGACCGCGTCGAGCGTCTCCAGGCGTTCGGCCGCGTAGCCGGGGCCGTCGGCGTTGGCCCACGCCAGCGCGAGCGCCTCGACCGCGGCCGGGGTGGCCGGGCAGTCACGCACCTCTTCGCGCTGAGCGAACGACAGCAACTGCTCGGCGTCACCGATCGCGACGGCACCCTGCGCGCGGTCGCCCACGCGGCCGAGCAGGTGCCAGTAGCGGGCGTAGAACTCGAGCCACGGGAGCTCCAGGGCCTCCGCCTGCTGTGCGATGGCCGGAGCCATCACGTCTAGCTGGGGGTATCGCCCCTCATAGGCCTGTGCGGGCAGGTCTCCCAACGCCATGGCGAGCCCCACGTTGCCCGCCTCAGAAAGCTGCTGCTGGGTTTCACCGACCCAGGCCCAGATGTCCACGTCCATGAGCAGTCAGTCTGCCAGGTCAATGACCGTGCCCAAAACGCAGAAGCTCGATGAGCTCGTCCGATTCGTCGTTGTTCAATACCGAAAATACCGATGCCAGCAGATCATCGGTGGTGTCCTCGACCGCGGTCCGCTTCGCGACCACGTCGGGGCCGGGCTTCTCGTACGGCGCCGGCCAGGTGAAGAACTGCGCCATCGCCTCACCGGAGGTGTGTCCGAAAGGTGCGTCGTGCTCGGCCGCCAGTATCGCCTCCAGCGGGTGGAGGCCCGCCGCGATCACCGCGTTGGCGTGCAGCGCCCCTCTCAGCTCCCGTAGGACATGCATGAGCTGCGTGGCCCGCGCGGGCGGGTCATCGGGCAGGGGTACGGCCCGCCACCCGGCGAACAGCGGCGCCCCGGCGGCCGGGGCCTGGGCGACGACCGTTTCGAGCAGTTCGGCGAGCCTGGCGCAGCCGTCGAAGTCGCCGAGCCGGCGGCGTCCCCATTCCTGGCAGGCTTCCGCGTAGATCTCGACGGCCCGCTCGACGCTCAGCTTGCGCCCGCCGTACCAGCTCTCCTCGACGTGGGCGGCGGGGAAGAAGACCGCGACGGAGGTGACCACGTCGGCCTCGCACTCGCCGAGGACCCCGCAGCGCCCGCGGAAGTAGAACTCACGCGGGCCGAGGCCGTGCTCCTCGCAGCGGGTCTTGGCCTCCCTGGAGAGCATGAATCCGCCGCCGTACTGGCCGATCGGGGTCTTGACCTGCACGGCCGTGGTTCTCGGGTCCGCCATGTCCAGCCCTTCTCGGTTCGGGAAGTGGACTCAGCATCCCTCAGGAGAACATCATTCTGCAAGCGTCAGGTTGCCACTCGCGATGATGACGGCGGGGCCGGTCAGGTAGCTGGTCTCCTCGTCGAGTGTGACCACGACCGTGCCGCCGGGGACCTCGATCGTCCAGGTGCCGGTGGTCTCGCCGGACAGGGCCGCGGCCGCGACGGCGGTGGCGATCGTGCCGGTGCCGCAGGAGCGGGTCTCGCCCGAGCCGCGCTCGTAGACGCGCATGACCGCACGACTGGCGCCGACCGCGTTGAACAACTCGATGTTGACGCCCCTGGGGAAGACCCCCGGGTCGAAGCCGGGCTGGTGGGTCAGGTCGAGCTGCGCGACGGGGTCGCCGATGGCACAGGCCAGGTGCGGGTTGCCGATGTCGACGTGGACGCCTTCGTACTCCTGCCCGGTGACGGTGGTGACGCTCGTGCCGCGGACGACGGGCTTGCCCATGTCGACGCTGACGTCGCCGTTGTCCTCGATGCGGATCCTCCGGACGCCGCCCCTGGTCGCCACGTCGAACTCGCTCCCACCGGCCAGCCCCGTCTCGACGAGGTAGCGGGCGAAGACGCGCGCGCCGTTGCCGCACATCTCGGCCATGCTGCCGTCGGCGTTGCGGTAGTCCATGAACCACTCGGCCGTGGTGGCCTGGTCGGCCACCTCGGGGCTGAGCTTGGTGCGCACCACGCGCAGGACGCCGTCGGCGCCGATCCCGGACCGCCGTTCACAGATCGCGGCGACCAGCACGGCGGACAGGTCGAGCTCGCCATCGGGGTCGGGGAGGATGACGAAATCGTTCTCGGTGCCGTGTCCCTTGAGAAAACGCATGCGACGATTTTATCCGGAGCCTTGGCCGGCGATTCGCGCCAGGGATCGCTCCAGCAGGTCGGGGGCGTCATAGGGCAGCCACTGGACCCGCGGATCGCGGCGGAACCACGACTCCTGGCGGCGCGCGAAACGCCTGGTCGCCCTGACGGTCTCGGCGAACGCCTGTTCCTCGGTCCACTCGCCGTCGAGATAGCGCGCCACCTGGGCGTACCCCAGCGCACGGCTCGCCGTACGCCCCTCGGCCAAGCCCTGCCCGAGCAGGCCCCGCACCTCATCGACCAGGCCCGCCGCCCACATGCGCCCGACCCTGATCTCGATCCGCTCGTCGAGCTCCGGCCGGGGCACCACCAGCCCGATCTGCACGCTCGGGTAGATCGCCTCGAACGACGGCATGGTCGCGGAGAACGGGCGCCCCGAGTGCTCGATCACCTCCAGCGCGCGGACGATCCGGCGGCCGTTGCTCGGCAGGATCGCCACCGCGGCGGCCGGATCGGCCTCTCGCAGCCGCTCGTACAGCGGTGCCGGGCCGCGTTCGGCCAGCTCGGCCTCCAGCCTGGCCCTGATCTCCGGGTCGGTGCCGGGGAAGTCCAGGTCGTCGATGGCCGCGCGTACGTACAGCCCGCTGCCGCCGACCAGCACGGGTGCCGCCAGCGACTCGATGAGCGACCTGGCCAGCTTCTGGTACTCGGCCACGCTGGCGGTCACCGTGACGTCCCAGATGTCGAGCAGGTGATGCGGCACCCCCCGCTGCTCGGCCGGGGAAAGCTTTGCCGTGCCTATGTCCATTCCTCGATAAATCTGCATCGAGTCGGCATTGATGCATTCGCCCCCCAGCCGGAGCGCGAGATCCACGGCGAGATCGGACTTTCCGGCTGCCGTGGGACCCACGACGGCGATGACTGGCTGCTGACGCACACCGACAAGTGTGTCAACTGTCTGGGTATGGCCGGACCGGTGACCGTCTAGAGGTCGAGCGTTTAGAGATCGAGCAGTGTCGGCTGCAGGTATCCCTCGTGGGTCAGCAGCCAGCGCTTGGTCTCCACACCCTCGCCGCCGCTGAATCCACCCAGCCCGTTGCCCGCGACGACCCGGTGGCAGGGCACCACGATCGGGATCGGGTTGGATCCCATGATCGAACCGATACCGCGGGCCGGCACCCGCGATCCGCTCCGCTCGGCCAGCTCGCCGTAGGTGACGGCGGTCCCGTACGGGATGCCGTGCAGGGTCTTCAGCACCTGACGCCGCGACCCCGAGGTCAGCCGCCAGTCGATCGGGGTCTCGAACGTACGCAGGTCACCGGCGAAGTAGGCGTTCAGCTCGGCGACGACGAAGGCCGTGCGCTCGGGGTCGTCCACCTCGGTCAGATCCGAGAGCCGCTCACCCGGATGCGTCCTTGCGCCCCACCCCGTGGCGGCCAGGCCGACCTCGGTCACGGCCAGCACGAACGGCCCTACCGGCGTCGGCACCTCGGCGAACGCGACCGTAGTCATCATGTCCTCCCCTGGGAGGAATTACTCCCGGCATAACACTAGGCGACTCCCGGATGGCCATGTGGCAAAGCCCCTTCAGGGCCGGGAATCCGAGTTGTTAGCGTCCGAGCATGCCAGCACCGACTGCCGCCGCACTGGACCGGATCCCCGGCTGGTTCTGGCCCACTGACCAGCGCCTGTTCGAGTGGTTCCTGTCAGCGGGCACGCAGGGCGATCTCCTGGAGCTCGGGACGTACCTCGGCAAGAGCGCGGTCCTGATCGGCGGCCACCTGCGTCCGGGACAGTCGTTCACGGTCTGCGACCTGTTCGAGTCGGAGGCGCCCGACGCCGCCAACGAGGCGGAGACCACCGGCTCCTACTCCACGCTCACCCGGGAGCGGTTCTAGCAGAACTACCTGAGCGTCCACGACAGCCTGCCGGAGATCGTGCACGGGCCGACCTCGGTGATCCTGGATCATGTCAAGGCGGACTCCTGCCGGTTCGTACACGTCGACGCCTCGCACCTCTACACGCACGTCAAGGCGGACGTCCTGGCGGCGCGTGCGGTGCTGCGGAAGGACGGGATCGTCGCCTTCGACGACTACCGCAGCGAGCACACGCCGGGCGTCGCGCTCGCGGTCTGGGAGGCGGTCGCCGGGCTCGGGCTGTCCCCGATCTGCGTCAGCACACAGAAGCTGTACGCCACGTGGGGCGATCCCGCGCCCGTCCAGCGGCGCCTGCTCGAGTGGCTGGCCGCCACCCCCGAGCTCTGGCACACCACGGACGTGCTCGGCGAACGGGAACTCGTCCGCGTCAACCAGCGCAAGAAGCCCGCACCGGCCGGCGACCTGGGCGAGCTGGGCCGGCTCAGCGCCGAGCTCCGGCGCACGGCGGCGGACCTGAAGAAGACCGCGGCGGAATCCCGTACCGCCGTCCAGAACCTGAAGTCCGCCACCAGGGAGATCAGCCTGGCCGGACCCGTCGTCCAGCGCGCGGTCCGCTGGACCCGCAGACACCTCACCCACCGGAAAGTCCCCGCACGCGAGTTGTAGGACGTGCGATGCGGATACTTCGGCGAACGGGCAGACTGGAAGAGTGAACTCTCAGTCACGCTACGCCAGCCACCGCGTCTACCTGGTGCCCGCCGATCTGCACGAACTGGCAGGGCCAAGCACCGGGGTCGTGGAGTTGCCGCTCCACCTCGATTGGTCAGAGCAGCGTGTCTACGACCTTAAGGACGACGGCCAGCTGGGGCTGATGTACGAGCGCGTCATCCGCGAGGCGGTTCAGCTGGACGACCTGCGCACCTATCTGAACGGTTCAGTCCTGGTCCGTATCTGGCCGCGACTCTACCTACCCGTCCAGGCCAGGCAAGTGTGGGAGGCCCGTTTCCGAAACCTGGTGCGGGCCTCGATACCGCGGTCCGCGCCGCCCTGGATGCGTACCGAGAAGCTGGAATGCAGGCTGAGATCACTCAGGAGAATCCCGGCTTCGCCCGCCTGCTCGTCACCGATGGGGGCGGTCGCTCGGTAAAGGTCGAGATGGGGGTGGACTGGCGCGCCCATCCACCGGTTCGGCTGGAGATCGGCCCGGTACTCCATCAAGACGACGCGGTCGGGAACAAGGTGGCAGCTCTCTACGGCAGGGCCGAAGTCCGCGACTTCGTCGACGTGGACGCGGTATTGCGCAGCGGCCATTACACCATCGATGATCTGAGCCGCTTGGCGGCGGACGCCGATCCAGGCTTCGACAGGACCATGTTCGCCGTCGCCCTGTCGGCTCTTGGGCGGATACCTGACCAGGCTCTGGCGCACCATGGTCTGGCGAGCGATGATATCGATCGGCTCCGCGACCGCTTCCAGAGCTGGGAGCGGTCTCTCCGCGCTGAGGATCTTTGATTGCGCACCAGCTCGGCTCATGAGGGGGACAACTGAGCCGTTAAGCGTTCGGCTCGGCGACGGCGAAAGCCGTACGATCCGGGTCATGAACCTCCGCCAGGCCAAGGCGTTCACCCGGGCGCTCCCGGCGCCTCCAGCCCGACATGGCCAGGCCGTCCGTGACGGCCGGGACGAGCGGACCGATCGGCGTCGGCAGCTCAACCAACGCGACCGTGGCCATCATGTCCTCACGTGAGCTCGTGGTGCTCGGCACCTCCAGCGCGGTTCCGACCCGACACCGTAATCACAACGGATACCTGCTTCGCTGGGACGGCCAGGGCTACCTGTTCGACCCGGGTGAGGGCACACAGCGGCAGATGGTGCACGCCGGGGTCAGCGCCAACGACATTCACTGGCTGTGCCTGACGCACTTCCACGGCGACCACTGCCTGGGCGTGCCCGGCGTGGTGCAGCGCATCGCGCGCGACAAGGTCCGGCATCCCGTACGAGCCGTCTACCCCGCCTCCGGCGCCGAATACTGGCAGCGGCTACGTCACGCCGCCGTCTTCGCCGACACCACCGTCATCGAAGAGCAGCCGATCAGCGGCGATCACGTCACCATCGGACCGCTGACCGCGCGCCGCCTGTCCCACCCCGTCGAGTCCTACGGCTACCGTCTCCAGGAGGCCTCCAGCCGCCGCATGCTCCCCGACAAGCTCGGCTCTTTCGGGATCCGCGGGCCCGAGATCAGCGAGCTCCAGCGCACCGGGTCCGTCCGCGGCATCACGCTCGACCAGTGCAGCGTCCCCAAAGCCGGACAGAGCGCCGCCGTCATCATGGACACCCGCCTGTGCGACGCCGTCTTCGAACTCGCCGCCGGCACCGACCTGCTGGTGATCGAGTCGACGTTCCTGTCCGCCGAGGGCGCCCTGGCCAAGGAGTACGGCCACCTCACCGCGTTCGAGGCCGGTCAGGTCGCGGCCGAGGCGGGCGCGCGCCGCCTGGTTCTGACCCACTTCTCCGAACGCTACGGCTTCGCCGACGAACCGGCCTTCATCGGCGAGGCACGGCGCAGCTACGACGGAGAGATCATCCTGGCCCGCGACCTGATGAAAATCCCCGTGCCACGACGACACCCGTAGGGGAAACTTCGCGACGATCACGTTCGTCATTCAGGTAAGAACAGCCCTCTACGCGGGGAGGCCCCATGGAGGAAGTGCTTTACACGGCCGGCATCGTCCTGCTCGCACTCGTCGCCCTCACCGTGATCCGAACACAGCTGGCGCTGGTCAGGGGCCGCTCCGTCGCCCCCGCCGGCGTATACCCGCCGCTGGACGTCTACGAGACGGCGTACCTGGCCGGAGGCCCCCGACGGGTCATCAACACGGCGCTCGTGTCGCTGGTCTCCCAGGGCGGCCTCCGGGTCTCCCGCGATGGGACGGTCACCTCGGTGCACGGCTTCAAGCCGGCCAAGGGGGTGAGCGTCGAGCGCGCCGTGTACCGGCAGGTCGCCTCGGCCCCTGGAGGCCGCACCGCCGCCGAAGTCCGGCACGCGGCCACTGACGCCCACGCGATCCGGCAGTTGACGGTCATGCTGTCCCGGCAGGGGCTCCTGATGCCGCGTGGTGTCAGGGTACGGTCGCGCCGGCGGGCGCGCTGGCTCATCGTGTTCGCCGCGCTGGCGGCGGTCGTGGTCATCGTGGACGCCCTGCTCCGCGCGCCCGCGAATGCACTGGTGATCGCGGCCGTGGCCGCCGTCGCCGGCATCGCCTGCTTCTCCTGGCAGCGCCACCTCATGACGGACCCGCTGACGAATGCGGGCCACGCGGCACTGAAGCACGCGGACGTCGACGACGCCGATGGCAGATGGAAGAACTCCGACTTCGGACTGGTGGCTCTGCACGGGCTGACGAAGCTGCCGGACCGCGGACTCGCCGGCACCCTGCGGAGCGACACACGCGCCCGGAACCGGCGCCACGCCACGTGCTGCGCCCCTGGCCACTGCGGGTCCTACTCCAGCAGCGGCTCCGGGGATGTCGGGACGGGCGGCGGCTCCGGGGGTGACGGCCTCCTCGGCCGCGACTTCTTCAGCGGCCTCTTCGGCGGCGACGGTTCGGGCGGTTTCGACGGAGGAAGCCACGACGGGGGCGGCCACGACGGCGGAGGCAGTGACGGGGGCGGTTCGAGCTGCGGCGGTGGTTCCAGCTGCGGCGGTGGTTCGAGCTGCGGGGGAGGCAGCCCGTGAGCCCCCGCCCGGAGCGGCTGGGCGTGGGCATCGGCTGGCGGGCCGAGCTCGACCTGACCGTGGAAAGGCTCCCGGGGGTGGACTTCGTGGAGGCCATCGCGGAGAACATCCGCCCGCCGGCACTGCCCGAGTCGCTGCGCGTGCTCCGCTCCCGGGGCACGCCCGTGATCCCGCACGGCGTGAGCCTCGGCATCGGCGGCGCCGAACCGCCCGATCGCCGGCGCCTCGCCCATCTCGCCGCCTGCGCGGAGTCTCTCGAATCACCGCTGGTCAGCGAGCACCTCGCCTTCGTCAGGGCGGGAGACCTGGAATCCGGCCACCTGCTCCCGGTGCCACGCACCCGCGAGGCTCTGTCGGTGATCGTCCAGAACGTACGGCAGGCACAGGAGTCCCTGCCGGTGCCCCTCGCCCTGGAGAACGTGGCGGCGATGTTCGGCTGGCCCGAGGACGAGCTGACCGAGGCCGAGTTCCTGAGCGAGCTGGTCGAGCGGACCGGTGTCGGGCTGCTCATCGACGTGGCCAACCTCTACACCAGCCAGGTCAACCTGGGTCTCGACGCCCGCGCGGCCCTCGACGCGCTGCCCCTGGACAAGCTGGCCTACATCCACGTCGCCGGAGGGTACGCGCACAACGGCGTATGGCACGACACCCACACGACCGCCGTGCCACCGGACGTCCTCGACCTGCTCTCCGAGCTGTCCGCCCGCGCGGAACCGCCCGGCGTGCTGCTGGAGTGGGACGCGGACTACCCGAGCGACGCCGTCCTCGCCGCCGAACTCGACCGCATCAGGGCGGCGTCATATGCCCGATGACCACCTCGCGAAGGAACGGACCTCGCCTGATGACCACGCCGCCGACCAGCGGCGGCAGCGGCTTGCGGACGCGCAGCGGGGGCTTCTGGCGGCGCTCGTCGCCGGTGGGCCGCTGCCTGAGGGCTTCGACCCGGTACGGCTCCGGATCGAGGCGGCCGGGCTGATCGCCAAGAGGCGGGGCCTCGTGGCGAGGTCGGCTCCCGACCTGGCGATCCGGCTCGGCTCCCGGTTCGCCGCGCTCTTCACCGAGTACGCCGAGAGGCGCCCCAAGCCCCCCGGCGGCTCCCTGGGCGACGCCAGGGCCTTCGCCGATTGGCTCGGCCTGCCGCTGGACCCCCCACCGACCGGACCACCACCCGGCCGATGGGCCCGCTTCCTCCGCCGCCGACCCACTTCCTAGACCAGCCGACCGCTTTCCAGGCCAACTGACCGCTTCCGAACCAGCCGACGCTTTCCAGGCCAGCCGGCCGCTTTCCGGGTCGGCCAGCCTGCTTCGCACGTCAGGGAACGAGCGGGCGGACTTCTTCGGCCACGAACCGTACGAAGCCCTCGAGGTCGGGCTCGTCGGCCGTCGGCTGGAGCACCACGGTGTCGGCCCCGGCATCCGCCAGCCGCTGAACGGCCTTGGCGACCGTGCCCGCGTCCCCGGCGACTCCGACGTCCGGTTTGCCGGCGTCGCCCCAGCGCTCGAGTTCGGCCTTGAGGCGTTCGGGTCCGTCCGGGCCGATCGCCGTGTGGAGACCGGCGACCAGCTCGTGGTGGTCGGTACGCCCGGCCTCCGCACGCCCCTCGTCGATGCGCTCCCGGGCCTGTCGTACCTGGTCAGGTGGGGTACCGGCGACGAGGATGGTGCCGTCGGCGGCCTCGCCGGACAGCCGCAGCGACCGTGGCCCGATCGCCCCGGCGAGCACCGGTGGCGCCGTCTCCGGCGGCCAGTCGAGGGCGACGTCGTCGAGCCGCACGTAACGGCCGTCCACGGTGACCCGCTCGCCGCGCAACAGCGCCCGTAGCGCCGCGAGATGCTCGCGCAGCAGCGTCAGCGGCGAGTCCACCCGCGCGCCGGCCTGCGCCATCCACTCCTGTACGCCGTGGCCGACGCCCAGCACGACCCGCCCCGGGAACAGCCGGTGCAACGTGGCCACCTCCATCGCGGTCAGGGCGACGTTGCGCAGGGGCACCGGGAGCAGGCCGACGCCGATGCGCAGCCGTTCGGTCCAGGCCAGGGCCGCGGCCGCGCTGGCGATGCCGCTCTGGGAGAAGCAGTCCTCCCAGAGCCAGAGTTCGTCCAGCCCCGCCTCCTCCGCCGCGCGGGCCACGCCGCGCATCCGTTCGGGAGGGAGCTGAGGCCGGAACACGGCGCCGAGAGCAGTCATGAGATCTTTCCTACCTGCTCGCACCCGAACCGGACAACAGCTGCTGGACCAGGATCCGGGTGAGGAGGGCGTGCAGCTGGTCGCGTTCGGCGGCGTCGAGGGGGGCGAGGAGCTCGTCCTGGATGGCTCGTGCCTCCCGCGTCAGGCGGGTGAGTTCGCGCCGTCCCCCGGCGGTGATGGTGGCGGTGACCCTGCGGCGGTCGGCGGGGTCGCGGGCGCGGTCGACGAAGCCGGGCGCCGAGAGCTCGTCCAGGACCTTGACCACGTCGCTGGGGTCGATGCCGAGCCGGGCCGACAGGTCGCGCTGGGCGTGCGGCCCGAAGTCCGCCAACGCCGCCAGCACGGCCATGTGCCACATGCGCAGCCCGTCCGCCGCCAGCCGCGCGGCCAGCCGGCCTCTGGCCGCCTTCCCGGTCTTCGACAGCAGGTACGTGGTGAGTCCGAGCAGGCTCGGCGGCAGCGCTTCCATCCTGAATATTGTAGGGTCTGACCCAATAATAGGTCTCGACCCACTATTTCAGGAGATTTCCGGATGGACGTGCTGCATCCTCGGCTGCTGGTTTCGGCGTTCGCGGAGTGCTTCGCCTTCTATGACGCGGTCCTGCCAGAGGTGCTCGGGGCGAGCCTGGTGAAGGGCGGCCCGGACGGTCCCTACGCGCACTGGGACGTGGGGTCGGAGGGGGTGCTGTCGATGCTCGACCGCGGCTACATGACCGAGGTCGCGGGCACCGGCGCCCTGCCGGTGGCCGCCGCCGCGCAGGATCACGCCATGCTCGTCAGCCGGGTGGCCGACGTGGACCGGGCGTACGCCGTCTGCCTGGCCCACGGCGGCCGGTCCGTCACGGAGCCCGCGGACCGGCCGGGCTGGGGTCTGCGAGCCGCGCACGTGCGTGACCCGGAAGGCAATCTGGTGGAGTTCCAGTCCTACTGAGCAGGTACGCGGTCACTCGTACGGGCTGCGGCCCTCGTCGATCGCCTGGATCAGGCCGCGAGCGTACTCGTACGTGGCCCGGTGCAGCCCACCCCCGTAGCTGATCCGGGCCACGCCCAGCTCGGCCAGCCGGGCCAGATCCGGGACCCCGGGCCTGAACAGCACGTTCACCGGACCGCCGACCTCGCTCACCAGGGCCCGGATCTCCTCCGCGTCGCCGAGGACGATCGGGTAGACGCAGTCGGCACCCGCCTCCAGGTAGCGCCGTGCCCGCGTCACGGCCGCCTCCCGTGTCCGGTCGCCGTGCAGATAGGTGTCGACCCTGGCGTTGATCACGAGCCCCGGCCCGGCGGCGGCCCGCACGTCCGCCAGGAACTCGGCCTGCGCCTCCACATCGACGAGCAGGTCGGTGCGGGGGTCGGAGTCCTCCAGGTTGCAGCCGGCGGCGCCGGCCGTGAGCAGGCGTTCGACCAGCTCGGCCGGCTTCAGGCCGTACCCGCGCTCGACGTCCGCCGTCACGGGCACGTCCACGACGCGCGTGATGCGGGCCACGGCGGCCATCATCTCGGCGACGGGCGTCCCCTCGCCGTCCTCGTAGCCCAGCACCTGGGAGACGGCCGCGCTTCCGGTGGCGATCACCGGAAACCCGGCCTCCTGTACGGCCCGCGCGGACGCCGCGTCCCAGGCGTTGGGCAGCACCAACGGGTTCCCGGGCACGTGGAGAGCCCGGAGCAGAGCGGCCTTGTCTGTGGTCATACGGGTCAGCCTAGGAAGGGAGTGGCTCCCGCCAAAGGGCCAATACCGCAGGGAACCGCCAAGCCACTTGGCGGTTCAGCAGCCGCTCTTCGCGCACTGCCCGATGATCTCGCCCGCCGGGCCGTCCGCCGGGTTGTCGCCCGCTGACTCCTGCGCCGGTTTGGTCGGCGAGGACGTGGGCTTCTTGCCGTTCTTGGCCGGAGGCGTGGTCGTGGTGCGTGAATCGGTGCCCGCCGCCCCCTTGTCCGTATCCGTGCTCGTATCCGGGTCCGTGGCCGCGTCGCCCATGTCGGCGGCGGGCTCGTCGGACGAGAGTCCTTCGTCGGGGGCTTCCGTCTTGGCGTCGCCCATGGACGCCTCTTCGTCCTGCGGCTCGTCGGCGGTGGTCTCAGCGGGGCTCGCCTGGCCGGCCTGGCCGGTGGACGGCGCGGGCTGGGCGGGACCTCCGGTGCCACCCGCCAGCGCGAAGCCGATGCCGCCCGCCGCGAGCACCGCGACGAGGGCCGACGCGGCGATGATGGCGGTCTTCTTGTTGGTGGCGGACCTGCCATTTCTGGCAGGTCTCGGCATATCGCCCGGCCCCATAAGGATCTCCTGGCGATCCGGCTCCATCGGATCTTGCATGGTGGTGCGACTCCCTGCGGTCGTATCGGGAAAGCTCGCCGGCTTCCGCGGGTGATGGACCACACTAGCCGCAGGAGTCGAATGCTCGCGCACCAATCACAAAGGAATCACGACTTGTCACCGCATAAAGCTATTCGCCCAGGTCGTCGTGACCGCCTGGCAGCCGCGGCAGGTGTGGCCGGGGTGATCGTCGTCGCCGCGCTCGGTGTTTTCCTGTCGCTCATGGGATCTCAAAGTCCCGAGCCGAAAAAGGGGCCGGAAAATGATCAGGAAAGCGGGCTTTCCGATCAATCACGCATTCCTTCGCCGAGCCCGAGCCCGCCTCCGACGCTGGCTTCGACTACGACCCCGATGTCGTGGCCGTCGTACACGAGCTCAGACGACAACCAGGCCGCCGCCAACATCAACGACGGCGACAGCGACAGCGACAGCGACAGCGACAGCGACAGCGACGATCCAGACCCCGACAGCGGCCCGCCCCCGGAGAACGGCCCGACTCCCGAGAAGGACCTGACGCCCAAGGAGATCGAGGCGCGCCCACAGCCCGTGCCTTCACCGAGCCCGGGAGTGGGCGAAGCGCTGCCGCCGCCGCAGCGGGACAGTCCCACGCCGAGCGGACCGCCGGAGAGGTCGCGGGCACCCCGGCCCTTGCCGACCCCGCGGAAACCCACGGAACCCCCGCCGGACGCACCGGCGGCCCAGGCCACCGCGCCCGGCGAGCGATCCGAAAGGCACGAGCCTCCGATACCCCTGGCGACCGACCCGTGCGCGACCTTCCTCGACTTCCGCCGCGACTACTGCTACCGGGTGCTCGACCGCCTCGGCAGATGACCCGTCGGCAGACAGCCCCGTGACGCGCAGCCCCGTGACAATAGGGCCCATAAATAAGGGGCCCGTGAAACGTGGGCTAGGAGGCGGAGCACGCCTCGGCTGTCGGCACGGACGGCGGGCGGCCGATGGTGGGCATGCCGAGCGAGACGCCCTTGGCCGGAGCCGGGGCGCCCTGCCGCGCCTCCCAGGCGTCGCCCGCCCGGGTACGGCGGACGGAAACCGCCCCGTCGGCCACCAGGTGATGCGGAGCCGCGTACGTGATCTCGGCCGTGACCATGTCACCGGGCCGCGGCGCGTGGTCGCCGACCGCGAAGTGCACCAGCCGGTTGTCGGCGGCGCGCCCGGACAGCCGGCGCGTGGCGTCGTCCTTGCGGCCCTCGCCCTCGGCGACCAGCACCTCAAGCGTCCGGCCCACCTGCTTGCGGTTCTCCTCCCAGGAGATCTCCTCCTGGAGGGCGACCAGGCGCTCGTAGCGCTCCTGGACGACCTTCTTGGGGATCTGGTCGTCCATGGTCGCCGCGGGCGTGCCGGGCCGGATGGAGTACTGGAAGGTGAAGGCGTTGGCGAAGCGGCTCTGTCGTACGACGTCGAGGGTGGCCTGGAAGTCCTCCTCCGTCTCACCGGGGAAGCCCACGATGATGTCGGTGGAGATGGCCGCGTCGGGCATGGCGGCGCGGACCCGCTCGATGATGCCGAGGTAGCGTTCGGCCCGGTAGGAGCGGCGCATCTCCTTCAGCAGGCGCGAGGAGCCCGACTGCAGCGGCATGTGGAGCTGGTGCATGACGTTGGGCGTCTCGGCCATGGCGGCGATCACGTCGTCGGTGAAGGCGGCCGGGTGCGGCGAGGTGAAGCGGACCCGCTCCAGCCCGTCGATGTCGCCGCAGGCGCGCAGGAGCTTGCCGAACGCCAGCCGGTCGCCGAACTCGACGCCGTAGGTGTTGACGTTCTGGCCGAGCAGCGTGACCTCAAGAACGCCCTGATCCACCAATGTCTGGACTTCGGCGAGAACGTCGCCTGGCCGCCGGTCCTTCTCCTTGCCCCGCAGCGACGGCACGATGCAGAACGTACAGGTGTTGTTGCACCCGACCGAGATCGCGACCCAGGCGGCATAGGCGGACTCGCGCTTGGTGGGCAGCGTCGAGGGGAAGACCTCGAGCGACTCCTTGAGCTCGACCTGCGCCTCGCCCTGGATGCGGGCCCGCTCCAGCAGCACCGGCAGCGCCCCGAGGTTGTGGGTGCCGAACACCACGTCGACCCACGGCGCCTTACGGACGATCTCGCCCTGGTCCTTCTGCGCCAGGCAGCCGCCCACGGCGATCTGCATGCGAGGGTTGCTCATCTTGGCCGGCCGTAGGTGGCCGAGATTGCCGTAAAGGCGGTTGTCGGCGTTCTCGCGCACGGCGCACGTGTTGAACACCACCACGTCGGCCGCCTCGCCCTCGGACGCGGCCACGTAACCGGCGTCCTCAAGCAGGCCGGAAAGGCGCTCGGAATCGTGCACATTCATCTGGCACCCGTATGTGCGCACTTCATAGGTGCGGGCGCTCTCCTCGGTCACAGTCATCGCACGTCCAAGGGTAGTCCTTGTCCGGCTTGCGACGGTCGTAGGATCTAAAACAGCAGCTTGACGGCTCGATGTGATCGGATCGGTACCGCTCGGTTAGTGACCAGCGTCCTATTCACCCCTAGGTTTTGACCATGACGGAGAACGGGGACGTCACTCCACTAGTGAAGTTGGAGAACGTCAACAAGCACTTCGGGGCATTGCACGTCCTGAAGGACATCAACCTGACCGTTTCCCGTGGCGAGGTCCTGGTCGTGATCGGCCCTTCGGGTGGTGGCAAGTCCACCCTGTGCCGGGCGGTCAACCGGCTGGAGACCATCGACGGCGGGCAGATCATCTTCGACGGTCAGCCGTTGCCCGAAGAGGGCAAGGCACTGGCCAAGCTCCGCTCCGAAGTGGGCATGGTCTTCCAGTCGTTCAACCTGTTCGCCCACAAGACGATTCGCGAGAACGTCACGCTGGGACCGATCAAGGTGCGCAAGAAGGCCCGTGACGCCGCGGACACGCGCGCCATGGAGCTGCTCGAACGGGTGGGCATCGCCGCGCAGGCGGACAAATACCCGGCGCAGCTCTCCGGCGGCCAGCAGCAGCGCGTCGCGATCGCCAGGGCATTGGCCATGGATCCCAAGATGATCCTGTTCGACGAGCCGACGTCGGCGCTGGACCCGGAGATGGTCCAGGAGGTGCTCGACGTGATGATCGGGCTCGCTCGCGACGGCATGACGATGATGGTCGTCACGCACGAGATGGGGTTCGCCCGAAGGGCCGCGAACCGGGTGGTGTTCATGGCCGACGGCCAGATCGTCGAAGAGAACACCCCGGACGAGTTCTTCACCAACGCCCAGACAGACCGGGCCAAGGACTTCCTTTCGAAGATCCTCACGCATTGATCCCAGTCCGCAGCAGGAAGATTGAGGTAACCACTATGCAGATGCGTCGAACTGGGGCCGTGTTCGCCGTCACGGCCATGGCGGTCGGTCTTGCCGCGTGTGGCGGTGGAGGCAGCTACACCAACGTCATGGACAAGCTCAAGGGTGCCAAGGAAATCACCGTCGGCACCAAGTGGGACCAGCCCAGCCTGGGTCTGAAAAAGGGTGGCGGCGATCCTGAGGGCTTCGACGTCGATGTCGCCAAGTACATCGTGAAGGAGCTGGCCGGCGGCCAGGATGTGAAGATCACGTGGAAGGAGTCGCCCTCGTCCAACCGCGAGGCGCTGCTCGCCAACGGCACCGTGGACATCATCTTCGCCACATACTCCATCACCGACGCTCGCAAGCCGAAGGTCACCTTCGGTGGTCCGTACGTCATCGTCCACCAGGACACCATGGTTCGTGCGGACGCCGCGGACATCACCAAGGCGACGGACCTGAAGGACAAGCGGATCTGCCAGGCGCAGGGCTCCAACTCCTACAAGCGGATCACCGACCCGCCGCCGGACGGCAAGCTCAACCTGCCCGCCAAGCTCGTCGGAGCCAGCAACTACTCCGAGTGCGTGCAGAAGCTCAGCGGTGGCAACCTGGACGCGGTCACCACCGACAACCTGATCCTCGCCGGCTTCGCCAGCCAGGACCCGGGCAAGTACAAGCTGCTCAACGACCCGTTCACGGATGAGAAGTACGGCATCGGCCTGAAGAAGGGCGACAAGACGACCTGCGAGGCCGTCAACAAGGCCGTCGCCAAGATGTGGCAGGACGGCACGGCCACCCAGCTCCTCACGAAGTGGTACGGCAAGACCGGCCTGGAACTGCCCAAGGAGGCCCCACCGGCCGAGGGTTGCGCCTGATCCTCAAACCCGCGGCGGCCGGTGACCCGGCCGCCGCCGCCATTCTCTCTGGTGGAGCACGATGGACGAACTGATTCAGTACGCGCCCGACCTGGGCGAAGGATTCCTGAACAACATTAAGCTCTCGCTGATCATCGCGGTGTTCTCCCTGATCGTCGGCACGGTCCTGGCCGCCATGCGGGTCTCCCCCACCCCGGTCCTGCGGGCCGCGGGCACGACGTACGTCAACGTGGTGCGCAACACCCCGCTGACGCTGGTGCTGGCCTTCTGCTACCTCGGGCTCAGCGACACCCTCGGGCTGATCTTCTCCACCGAGGTGCCGCTGACGAACTCGTTCTGGCTCGCCGTGCTGGGCATGTCGGCCTACACTGCGGCGTTCGTCTGCGAGGCCCTGCGCTCCGGCATCAACACGGTGCCGATGGGACAGGCCGAGGCGGCCCGCGCGATCGGGCTCACCTTCAGCCAGTCGATCACGCTGGTCATCTTCCCGCAGGCCTTCCGGGCGGTCATCGCCCCGCTTGGCAGCGTCCTGATCGCCATGATCAAGAACACGACCGTGGTGGCGGCCGCGGGCTACACCATCGACGTCGCCGCCAAGATGAGGGAGACGTTCGACACCACCGGCGTCTCGATCCCCATCTTCATCGGCATTGTGGCCTCGTTCCTGGTACTCATCCTGCCGATCGGCTGGTACACCGGCTGGCTGGCCAGGAGATTGGCGGTGGCCCGATGAGCACGTCCGTCCTCTTCGACACCCCGGGCCCACGCGGCCGGGTGCGCAACCACCTGATCACCGGGATCTCCGCGCTGGCCCTGCTGGCGATCCTCGGCTGGGTGGTGCTGAAGTTCAACGAGAAGGGCCAGTTCGACGCCAAGGTCTGGGAGCCGTTCACCACCGAGACCGTCTGGGTGGACTTCATCCTGCCCGGACTGGTGGGCACGCTCACGGCCGCCGCGCTGGGCGCTGTCTTCGCGCTGCTGTTCGGCGCGGTCTTCGGCATCGCCAGGCTCTCCGACCACCGGTGGGTCAGGATTCCGGCCGCCTGGATCGTGGAGCTCTTCCGGGCGATCCCGCTGCTCCTGCTGATCTTCTTCATCTGGTTCCTGTCTCCCGATGTGTTCGGCGGCGGGGACTACGCGCTGTTCGCGATCGTGCTCGGGCTCACCCTGTACAACGGCTCGGTGCTGGCCGAGGTGGTCAGGGCGGGCATCAACTCGATCCCGAAGGGCCAGTCGGAGGCGGCGTACGCGGTCGGGCTGCGCAAGGGCGGCGTGATGCGGTTGATCCTGCTGCCGCAGGGCCTCACGGTGATGATGCCCGCGGTGGTCAGCCAGCTCGTGGTCCTGCTCAAGGACACCGCGCTGGGCTACTTCATCGTCTACGTCGACCTCCTGAACATGGGCTTCAAGACCCTGCCGTCGGTCTACCCCGGCACGAAGCTGGTGTCGGCGATCGTCATCGGCGTCATCTACATCGTCATGGCCATGGCGCTCAGCGCGTTCGCCACCTGGCTGGAGAAGCGCAGCCGCCGCAGCCGCAAGACCACGGCCAGGCCGATCGAGCCGCCGGGTGCGGTGGCGGGCCTGCCTTCGGGCCGGCCGGCTCCCGACGGAGCCGTGGTGGCGTAGGGCTGAGGTCGGCAAAGCCGGTCACCGCGGTGGACGGGTGGCGGGAGTGGGGTGGTCACCGGGCTACGGTGATCGAGCGGGGTGGTCACCGGAGTGAGGTGATCACCCCGCACTCTTGCTGATCTTCCGGCAGGATGCGTCTATGCCCTTCTGGCGCTCCCCCATCTCGACCACCGACGTCGCCCGGTCCGGCCGGCGACTCGGCTGGCCGACCGCGTTCGACGGCCAGGTGTGGTGGACGGAGGACCGACCGGACCAGGTCGGGCGCACCACGATCATGCATCGTGCCGCCGACGGCGCCTGCCGCGAGCTGCTGCCCGCGCCGTGGAGCGCCCGCACCCGCGTGCACGAGTACGGCGGGCGCCCCTACGCGGTGACCCCCGAGGGCGACGTGATCTTCGCCTGCTTCGCCGACCAGCGCCTCTACCTGCTCGACCAGATCGCCGGCGAGCCCGTCCCGCTCACCCCCGGCGGCGACCGCTACGCCGACCTGCTGATCCGCGACGGCCAGGTCTGGTGCGTACGCGAACGGCACGCCGACGACGGAAAGGTGACCAGGGCCGTCGTCTCCGTCCCGGTCAGCGGCGGCGAGACCCGCGAATGGGTCACCGGCGGCGACTTCTACGCCTCCCCCGCCATTTCCCCTGATGGACGGCATCTCGCCTACATCACCTGGAACCATCCGCTCATGCCGTGGATCGGCACCGAGCTCCGCGTCACCCGCCTGTCCGACGGCACCTCGTGGACCGTGTGGGGCGGCCCGTCCGAGTCCGTGCTGGCTCCCAGCTGGAAGGACGACGAGCACCTCTACCTGATCTCCGACCGCTCCGGCTGGTGGAACCTCTACCAGACCGGTCTCCACGACGCCTCGCCCCAGCCGCTCCATCCCCTGAAGGAGGAGTTCGCCTGGCCGCCGTGGACGCTGGGCGGCCTGCCCTACCTCGTGCTCGGCGACGGGCGGCTCGCGGTGCTGCACGGGCGCGGCGACCTGCGGCTCGGGGTGCTCGACCCCGAGACGGGCGAGCTCGCCGACCTCGACCTGCCGTGTGAGGGCTGGGATCCGGCGCTGACCGCCGACGGCACCTTTGTGACCGGCATCGCCTACGGCGCCGCGGTGCCGAAATCGGTGCTGCGCGTCGACACCGTGACCGGCCGGGCCGAGGGTCTCAGACTCGACATCGAGGAGCTGCCCGACCTCGCCTGCCTGCCGACGCCACGGCCGGTGGAGGTGGGGCACCGGGTGCACGGCTTCCTCTACCCGCCGTCCAACCCGGCCGCCGAGGACTCGGAGGACGCTCCGCCGTATGTGGTCTTCGTGCACGGCGGCCCGACGGCGCACGCGGACACGGCGCTCGACCTGGAGAAGGCCTACCTCACCTCGCGCGGCATCGGCGTGCTCGACGTCAACTACGGCGGGTCCACCGGCTACGGCCGGGCCTACCGCGATCGGCTGAAGGGGCAGTGGGGCGTCGTCGACGTCGAGGACACGATCATGGCCGCCGAATGGCTGGCGGCCGAAGGACTGGCCGACCCCGGGCGCATCGCGGTGCGCGGCCGCAGCGCGGGCGGCTGGACCGTGATGGCGGCCTGCTGCCGTTCGGACGTGTTCGCGGGGGGTGTGTCCTACTACGGCGTCAGCACGCTCGCCCCGCTCAACGCCCACACGCACGATTTCGAGTCACGTTACGTGGAGTGGCTGGTCGGCCCGGAGGACCCGCGACTCTACGCCGAGCGCGAGCCGCTGGCGCTGGTCGGCGGCGTGTCCTGCCCGATGCTGCTGCTCCAGGGGCTCGACGATCCCGCGGTGCCGCCCGAGCAGTCGGCGGCCTTCGCCGACGCGCTGGCCGAGCGCGGCGTCTCGTGCACGTATCTGGCGTTCGAGGGCGAGTCACATGGTTTCCGCCGCACCGAGACGCGGGCCACCGCGCTGGCCGCGGAGCTGGCGTTCTACCAGCAGGTTTTCAGCTGAATCTCGCTCTCGTCGTCATCTCTCACGGTTCCTTGACAGAACCGGCATCACTCGGCGGTCGCTACTCGCCAACGGTTGAATAACCGTCCTCGACACCGGGCCCCTCCAGGTGGGTTGCTCGAAAGAGCACCGTGAAAGAGCGAACGTGGGGCACGCCTCGCGGCCACGAAGCGCACCCCACTGGCCAGCCACACATCCCATCTCGGCACGAGGGAGGGCCAGATGGCCAGCTTGCGCTATCTCAGCATTGCCATGGTGGCGGCGGCAAGTCTGCTCGCCGCCGCCTGCGCCACGGAAACCGGTACGAACGGTTCCGCGCCCCCGACAGCCGCCCAGAACACCGGCAATCCGTTACCGGGCGGCACGCTCAGGCTGGTGGGCGGCGGCGACGTCGACCACCTCGATCCCACCAGCGCCTACTACACGGTCACCAGCGGCATCCTGCGCGGTTACGCGCGTCAGTTGTTCAACCTGAACGGCGTGGCCAAGGAGGCCGAGACCACCAAGGGCTTCGCCGTCGTCCCCGACGTCGCCGCCGAGCTGCCGACGACCGCGAACGGCGGTATCAGCGCCGACGACCTCACCTACACCGTCAAGCTGCGGGACGGCGTCCAGTGGGACACCCAGCCGCCGCGGGCGGTGACCGCGGGGGACTTCGTCCGCGGCTTCAAGCGGATCTGCAACCCGGTGGCCGGAGCGGGCGCGCCCGGCTACTACACCAGCACGATCAAGGGCATGGCGGCCTACTGCGCGGCCTACGCCAAGGCGTTCGAGACGGCCAAGCCCACGGCGGCGGCGCTGGCGGCCTTCCAGAACGCGCACGACATCGCCGGTGTCCGGGCCAAGGATGACAAGACGGTCGTGTTCACGCTGGTCCAGCCGGCGGCCGACTTCCTCAACATCCTGACGCTGAACTTCTCCTCGGCCGCGCCCCAGGAGTACGACCAGTACGTGCCCGACGACGCCACCTTCCGCCAGCACGTGATCTCCGACGGCCCGTACAAGATCACCCAGTATGTGGCGACCAAGTCGATCAAGCTGGAGAGGAACCCCGCCTGGACGCAGGCGTCCGACCCGATCAGGCACCAGTACGTCAACACCGTCGACGTCAAGATGGGCGTCACCGAGCCCGACGCGGTGCAGCAGCAGCTCGAGGCGGGCAGCGCGGACCTGTCCTGGGACCTGCCGGTGCCGACCGCCCAGATCCCCCGGCTGAAGAGCGGCGACGCCGACTTCAAGATCTTCCCGGGCGCCGTGACGAACCCGTATCTCGTGTTCAACCTGCAGAGCAAGAACGAGAACGGCGCCATGGGCAAGGTCAAGGTGCGCCAGGCCATCGAGTACGCCATCAACAAGGTGGCCATCGCCAAGATCTACGGCGGTGCCGACGTGGCGACCCCGCTGCACACGGCCATCCCGCCGGGCAACATCGGCTACCAGGAGTACAACCCGTACCCGACGCCCGGCGACCAGGGCGACCCGGCCAAGTGCAAGCAACTGCTCACCGAGGCGGGCTACCCGAACGGGTTGACGCTCATCGGCGCGTTCCGCAACGCGGGCAACCACCCGGCCAACTTCCAGTCCTATTCGGCCGACCTGAAGCAGTGCGGGATCAACGTCAAGGGCCTGCCCGTACGGCAGGGCGACTACTACGGCGCGTTCCTGCAGAACCCGACGATCGCCAAGGACAGCAAGTGGGACATCTCGGCGCCCGGCTGGGTGCCCGACTGGTACGGCAACAACGGCCGCGCCGTTTCCCAGCCGCTGTTCCAGACCAACTGCGCCGCGGGCACGAGCAACTACGGCTGCTACAGCAACCCCAAGGTGGACGACCTCATCAAGCAGGCGCTGGCCGAGCCCGACGCGACCAAGGCGGCCGGGCTCTGGCACCAGGTCGACGAGACGGTGATGGGCGACGCGGTGATCGTGCCGTTCAACAACCAGAACACGCCGATCTACAAGAGCAAGCGGGTGCACAACGCGCTGTACCTGCCCGCGTTCCAGCTCTACGACATCACCAACCTCTGGCTTGACCCCAACTCGCCATGACGGTGCGGCGCCCCGCGGGAGTCCGCGGGGCGCTGTGAGGGAGAAACATGAGCCTGCTAGAGGTGACCGACCTGAAGGTGGCCTTCCCCACCTCCGACGGCCTGGTACAGGCGGTACGGGGGCTGTCGTTCACCGTCGACCGCGGCCGGACGCTGGCGATCGTCGGCGAGTCCGGGAGCGGCAAGACCGTGAGCACCCAGACCATACTCGGCCTCTCCCCCGGGGCCGACATTTCCGGTACCGCCCTGTTCGAAGGCGTGGACCTGCTCCAGCTCGACCGCGAGCAGCTGCGCCGCATCCGCGGGGCGGAGATCAGCGTCGTCTTCCAGGACCCGCTGACCAGCCTGCATCCGCTCTACAAGGTCGGCTGGCAGATCGAGGAGCTGTTCCGGGTCCATCAGCCGGGCACCGGCCGCGCCGAGGCCCGCAAGCGCGCGATCGAGCTGCTCGGCCTGGTCGGCATCCCCCGGCCGGACCGGCGGGTGGACGACTACCCGCACCAGTTCTCCGGCGGCATGCGGCAGCGGGCGATGATCGCCATGTCGCTGGCGCTGAACCCGAAGCTCATCGTCGCGGACGAGCCGACCACCGCGCTCGACGCGACCGTCCAGGCGCAGATCCTCGAACTCATCGGCCGGGTCCAGGCCGAGTTCGACATCGCGCTCATCCTCATCACGCACGACCTCGGCGTCGTGGCGGGCATCGCCGACGAGGTGCTGGTCATGTACGCGGGGCTGGTGGCGGAGCGGGCCGACCGGCGCACCCTCTATTACCGCCCCCACCACCCCTACACCAAGGGCCTGCTGGAGTCGATCCCGGGCAGCACGGGGGCCCGCGGCGGGCGGCTACGGCCCATTCCCGGCTCTCCGCCGTCGCTGATCGACCTCCCCTCGGGCTGCGCCTTCCACCCGCGCTGCCCGTACGCCATGCCGGTGTGCGCGGCCGAGCGGCCACCACTGGCCAAAGTCACGGGCAGCGGCGGGCACGCCTCGGCCTGCTGGCTGCCCCACGAGGCGGTCGGGCTCGGCCCGGAGGCCGACGCGCTGCGGCTGCGAGCCAAGGAGGCCTGATGCTCCTCGAAGTCGAGAACGTCGTCAAACACTTCCCCATCACCACCGGCATGCTGGTCAAGCAGACGGTCGGGCACGTACGGGCCGTCGACGGGGTGAGCTTCGACCTGTCGCCGGGTGAGACGCTCGGGCTGGTCGGCGAGACCGGCTGCGGCAAGTCGACGCTCGCCCGGTGCGTCGCGGGCCTGCACCCCGTCACCTCGGGCCGGGTCCGCTTCGACGGCGACGACATCACCAACCTGTCCAGGGCCAGGATGCGGGCCTACCGGCGCGACATCCAGGTCATCTTCCAGGACCCCTACGGCTCGCTGAACCCGCGCAGGCGCGTCGGCTCGATCATCGCCGACCCGCTCGTGGTCCACCGGGTGAGCAGCGGCGCCGAACTCCGCCGTACCGTGCAGGAGCTGATGGAACGGGTGGGGCTCAATCCCGAGCACTACAACCGGTTCCCCGCGGAGTTCTCCGGCGGGCAGCGGCAGCGGATCGGGGTGGCCAGGGCGCTCGCGCTGCGGCCCCGGCTGATCATCTGCGACGAGCCGGTCTCGGCGCTGGACGTGTCCATCCAGGCGCAGATCCTCAACCTGCTGAAAGATCTACAGGACGACTTCGGGCTGACGTACCTGTTCATCGCGCACGACCTGTCGGTGGTGCGGCACATCAGCGACCGGATCGCGGTCATGTACCTGGGCAAGGTCGTCGAACTCGCGGGGGCCGACGAGCTGCACGAACATCCCAGACATCCGTACACGAACGCCCTCCTCTCCGCTACGGCGGTGGCCGACCCGGACGAGGCCGAACGGCGGCGGCGCATCATCCTCACGGGGGACGTCCCCTCGCCGATCGACCCCCCGTCCGGCTGCCGCTTCCATCCCCGCTGCCCGAAGGCGCGGGACCGCTGCTCGCTGGAGGAACCCCTTCTGGTGCCCCGGGACCACCTGGTGGCCTGCCACTTCCCCGTCGAGGCCGGCGAGGACCTGACCGTCAGGAGGACCGCATGACGTTGACGGAGATCAGGCCCGACGCGGTCACCGACCGGACGATCGCCGGCCGCAGCCCGTTGCAGCTCGCCTGGGCCAGGATCAGGACCGACAAGGTCGCGCTGGTCTCCGGCCTGACCGTGGTCCTGCTCTGCGCGCTGGCGCTGGCCGCCCCGCTCATCGCCGCGTGGAACGGCCACGACCCGGACGAGCAGTTCCGCGACACCGGCGTCACCGCCCAGGGGTTGCCGATCGCGCCGAACGGCACGTTCTGGTTCGGCACCGACCGGCTCGGGCGCGACCTGTTCATCAGGGTCCTGTACGGCGCGCGGGTCTCGCTGCTGGTCGGTGTGGTCGCCACCGGGCTGGCGGCGCTGGTGGGCGTCGTCGTCGGCCTGCTGGCCGGTTACTACGGCGGCCTCATAGACACCGTGCTGTCCCGGCTCATGGACGTGGTGCTGTCGTTCCCGTACCTGATCTTCGCCATCGCGGTGGTGTCGATCGCCGGGCCGTCGCTGACCGCGACGATCGGGGTGATCGCCTTCTACTCGTGGGCGGCCATCGCGCGGGTCGTGCGCGGCCAGACGCTCTCCCTGAAGGAACGCGAGTACGTCGAGGCCGCTCGATCCATCGGCTGCGGTGACCTGCGGATCATGTTCGTCGACATCCTGCCGAACCTGCTCGCTCCGGTCATCGTCCTGACCACGCTGCTCGTGCCGGCGGCCATCGTCTTCGAGTCGACGCTGTCCTACCTGGGGCTCGGCATCGTGCCGCCCACCCCCTCGTGGGGCAATCTGCTCAGCGAGGCGCAGGGCTTCTACCGGGTCGCCTACTGGTATCTGGGCTTCCCCGCGGCCACCCTGCTGCTCACCACGCTCGCCTTCAACCTGCTCGGCGACGGCATCAGGGACGCCATCGACCCGCGCACGGAACGCCTGTTCAGCCGTCGCCGCCGTCGTTCTCGTTCGCGCTCTCGCCGTCGTAAGGGGGCCTGATGCTCCGCAGATTCCTCCTCCGCCGGGCGCTGCTCGGCGTGCTCGTCCTGTGGCTCGTCACGCTGGGCACGTTCCTGCTGTTCTTCGTCGCCCCCAGCGATCCCGCCAGGACGCTGGCCGGTCGCCAGGCCACGCCCGAGCAGGTGGAGCTCATCCGCCACAACCTCGGCCTGGACCGCCCGACCCTCGTCCAGTACCTCGACTACCTGAACCGCCTCATCCACGGCGACCTCGGCCAGTCCTACTTCTCCGGCGAATCCATCGGCAAGATCCTCTCCGAGGACTTCCCGCCGACGGCCTCGCTCGTGATCGGCGGCGCGATCCTCTGGGTCGTCATCGGCGTCGGCGCCGGAGTCATCAGCGCCACCCGGGCGCGCTCCCTCCTGGACCGCGTCGTGACGTTCCTGGCTCTGGCCGCCGTGTCCATGCCCACGTTCGTGGTCGGCCTGCTGCTGCTGTACTTCCTGTTCTTCCAGCTCTCCATGGCCGGGGCGCCGGTGCTGCCGCCGGACTCGTACGTGTCGTTCACCGACAGCCCCGGCGAATGGGCCCGCCACCTGATCCTGCCCTGGATCACCCTCGCCATGGTCCAGGCCGCCTCCTACGTACGGCTGACGCGCGGGTCGATGCTGGACACCCTCGGCGAGGACTACATCCGCACGGCCCGCGCCAAGGGCGTCCCCGAAGGCCAGGTCATCTACCGGCACGGCTTACGCGCAGCCCTCACGCCGGTGGTGACGCAACTCGGCGTCGACGTGGGCACGCTGATCGGCGGGGTGGTGGTGACGGAGTCGGTCTTCGGGCTCGGCGGCATCGGGCAGGCGGTGGTACAGGCGTTCGTCAGCGGCGACCTGCCGGTCATCATGGGCGTCGTCGTCCTCGCCACCACCGCCGTCGTCCTGGCCAACCTCCTGGTGGACATCGCCTACGGCCTCCTGGACCCCCGCATCCGCCTGGCCTGACCCCTGACAGGGAGTGTGGCCGGGGTGGAACCTCCCTCCCACCTCGGCCACACCGCCCTCCTTGTCCGGTGTCCAGCACCATCCACGGACCGGGGCCAAGAAGGCGCACGTCACGGCGCCCAGCCACCTCCACCGGAGGAGCGTGCCCCTGGACAGACCCCGGTCCCGTGCGGCGGGTGGGGCTTACCGGGCTGGCCGTAAAAAATAGTAAAAAGAAGCCCACCCAGACCTCCGCCCCCGGACAGCGGGTGGGGCCCAAAAGAAAATGGAGTTTCAGCGGGCGAACTCGGTAGCGCGGGACTCACGAACAACAGTGATACGAATCTGACCCGGATAGGTCAGCTCCTCCTCGACCTGCTTGGCCACATCCCGCGCGATCACCTGCGCCTGGATGTCGTCGATGGCGTCAGGCTTCACCATGACCCGGATCTCCCGCCCCGCCTGCATGGCGAACACCTTCTCCACCCCCTCATACGACTGCGCGATCTCCTCCAGCCGCTCCAGCCGCTTGACGTACGCCTCCAACGACTCCCGCCGCGCCCCCGGACGGCTGCCGCTGATCGCGTCGGCCGCCTGCGTGAGCACGGCCTCGACCGTGCGGACCTCGACCTCGTTGTGGTGCGCCTCGATGGCGTGCACCACGTCCTCGTGCTCGCCGTATCTGCGGGCGATCTCCGCCCCGATCAGCGCGTGACTGCCCTCGACCTCGTGCGTCAGCGCCTTGCCGATGTCGTGCAGCAGGGCGCACCGCTTCATCAGCGGCTGGTCCATCTTGAGCTCGGCGGCCATGATCCCGGCGATGTGCGCGGACTCGATGAGGTGTTTGAGGACGTTCTGGCCGTAGGAGGTGCGGTATCGGAGTTGGCCGAGCAGCAGCGTCAGCTCGGGGTGCATGTCCGTGATGCCCAGCTCGACCAGCGCGTCCTCGCCCGCCCGCGCGCACAGGTCCTGCACCTCCGCGCGGCTGCGGTCGTGCGCCTCCTCGATGCGCTGCGGGTGGATGCGGCCGTCGAGCACCAGCTTCTCCAGCGTGAGCCGGGCAGTTTCCCGGCGCACCGGGTCAAAACACGACAACAGCACCGCTTCCGGGGTGTCATCGATGATCAGGTTCACGCCGGTCGTCGACTCGAACGCCCGGATGTTGCGCCCCTCACGGCCGATGATCCGGCCCTTCATCTCGTCACCGGGCAGGTGCAGCACGCTGACCACGGACTCGGCCGTCTGCTCCGCCGCCATCCGCTGCACCGCCAGCGTCACGATCTTGGTAGCGCGCTTCTCGCCCTCCTTGCGGGCGTCGCCCTCGATCTCCCTGATGATCAGCGCGGCCTCGCGCTTGGCCTGGTTCTCGATATCGCGTACCAGCTCGCCCTTGGCCTGCTCGCCGGTGAGCCCGGCGACGCGCTCGAGAATCACCCGCCGCTCGTTCTCGACCTGCAGCAACTCCGCGCGCCTGTCGGCCAGCTCGACCTCGGTCTCGGTCAGCTTGCGATCGCGTTCGGCCTGCCGCCTGGCCTCCTCGTCGAGCCGCTGCTCGCGCTCGGCCAGCCGTCCTTCCCTGCGTTCGAGGTCGGACCGGAGCTCCTTGAGCTCCGCCTTGAGCATCCGGCCCTCTTCTTCGACCTCGCGCCGCACCTGCGCCGCGCCCTCAGCGGCGGCCGCCGACCTGCGCAGGATCTCCTCCGCGTCGGACTCGGCCTTGCCACGGATCTCCCCGGCCTCCGCACGAGCCTGTTCGATCTCCTCGTGTACGGCCTGCAACTGCTCGGGGCTCGGCTTGAGCACTCGCGAACCGCTGCCCGACGTGCGGCGGACGACGATGAGCAACGCGGCGATCATCCCGAACGCCAGCAGGAGCACCGCCACCGACAGCACCACGACAAGCGGCCCCATGTGCTCCCCGCCCTCCTCGCGTCGTCAAGACTCGTAACGCGCCCTCAAAACGGGAGGGGTCACATGCGCGGCGCTGATCGCCCGAACGGCACCTTCACCACGACCGATATCCAACCAAGACTGACCGGGCGTCGACTGGGATAGCCGACACCTCGCCTGCCTCGATCCTTCGAGCTCGTTCGTCCGTCAATCACCGGTATGGCAATCCGCACTGCGCGGAGTAACTCCTCACTGCCGTCGAGGTTATGCGTCGAACAAGTCACGAGCAAGCAAACGAGTCATCAAGCGTGTCTTACAGGCGTGCATCTCGCCATTCAGGCAGATTTCCAGCTTCTGACCCGAAATACCCCTCCGCACACACCTATGGACACGGGCAGGTAGTGATCCGGCGGCAAGCTGGCCGCAGACGGGGAGTGATCCAGTGGCGAGCCGCACGTAGATCGGAATGATCCGATGGCGGGGCCGGACACGGACCGGAGTGATCCAGTGGCGAGCCGGACGCAGATCGGAATGATCCGATGGCGGGCGGGTTGTGCGGGGTCAGGAGAAGTCGTCCTCTATTTCGACGCCCTCCGTCTCCAGAACCTCGCGGATGACGCGGAAGGCCAGCCCAGGGGCATACCCCTTTCTGGCCAGCATTCCGGCAAGGCGGCGCGTGCGGACCTGGGGGTCGAGGCCGCGGGTGGAGGACAGCTTACGTTCCACGAGGCGCCGCGCCGTTTCGAGCTCCTGGTCGGGGTCGAGGCGGTCCACGGCCTCGTTGACGGTCTCGGAGTCGACACCCCGGTGACGAAGCTCCGCGGCCAGGGCGCGCTTGGCCAGCCCGCGACCGTGGTGGCGGGAGTCGACCCACGCTTCGGCGAACGCCTCGTCGTTGATCAGGCCCAGCTCGGAGAAGCGATCGAGGACCGTCTCCGCGGCTTCGTCCGGCACGTCACGCTTACGCAGCGCCTCGGCTAGCTGAGCTCGCGTCTTGGGGGCCATCGTGAGCAGGCGGAGACAGATGCCCCGAGCCACCGACTCGGGATCGGCATGGGGACCGGCCCCGGCGCCCGACTCCTCATCAGGCCCATCGGAAAGCCGCCCACCCCGCCCCCGAGACCCCGCCGAACGTGCCCCTTTCCCACCCCACCCACCTGACCGACGCCCTCTACCGGAGCGCTTTTCCCCACGCCGACCGCCCTGGTAGGAAGCATCTCCGGGCTGTCCGTCCAAGTAGGGGACGTCGCCAGACTGATCCCCCTGGTAAGGACCGTCCCCGGGCAGGCCGCCCGAGTAGGTGGCGGCCTGGGATTGACCGCCCTGATTGGGGCTGTCCTCAGGCTGGCCGCCCAGGCGGGGGCCGTCCTCAAGCTGACCGCTTTCGGTACCCAGCCCGGACGACAGATCGCCTGGGAATGGCATGTCGCTTCGGGGAGACGGGCTGTCTTCGGTGGACGGTGAGTCGTCTTGGGCAGGCGGCGAGGCGGTTCCCCGGGACGGGGTTGAGCGGCGCTCGTCGTCCTGTCCACCGCCCGGCTCAGAGCTCGGCTTGTGGGTCGAGCCGGGAGCCGAGTCGGGGCGTGCCTCGGAGGCCGGCTCAGAGGGCGGGTGAGTGGGCTGGGCGGGTGGCGGGGCGGCTGGTGGGCGGGGGCGCTCGCGCCACTCGCTGAGCGACGGCCAGCCTCCCGACGGCGCGCCGCCGGACCGGTCCTGGCTAGGCCGGTCCTGGCTAGGCCGGTCCTGGCTAGGCCGGTCCTGGCTAGGCCGGTCCTGGCTGGACGGCTGTCCGCCCCGGGCTGAGCTGTCCGAGGAGCGGGAGGGCCAAGGGTTCTCCTGGGCCGGCGACTGCGGTGGGGGGTTGTCGCTGGGGTTGCGGCGGTTGCGGCGGCGGCCCGGGGGTGGGGTGGGGAGGTCGGGCCAGGCGCCCCAGTCGTGGGAGTGGGGCGCCTGCGGCGGGTCCGTGTCACTCATGCGGCGACCGATCAGACGTCACCGGGCTTCGGCGTGGCGGCCTTGGCGCCACGTCCCGAGGGAGCGGCGGCGGCCGGGGCGGGGGCTGCCGGGGGTGCCTCGGCGGGAGCGTCGAGGCGGGGGCCGACGCCGAGCTTGTCCTTGATCTTCTTCTCGATCTCGTTGGACATGTCGGGGTGGCTCTTCAGGAAGTTGCGGGCGTTCTCCTTGCCCTGGCCGAGCTGCTCGCCCTCGTAGGTGTACCAGGCGCCGGACTTGCGGACGAAGCCGTGCTCGACGCCCATGTCGATGAGGCCGCCCTCGCGGGAGATGCCCACGCCATAGAGGATGTCGAAGTCGGCGACCCGGAAGGGCGGGGCCATCTTGTTCTTGACGACCTTGATCCTCGTGCGGTTGCCGACCGCCTCCGTGCCGTCCTTGAGCGTCTCGATGCGGCGGATGTCGAGGCGGACCGAGGCGTAGAACTTGAGCGCCTTGCCACCGGTCGTGGTCTCGGGCGAGCCGAACATGACGCCGATCTTCTCGCGGAGCTGGTTGATGAAGATGGCGGTGGTGCCGGTGTTGCTGAGCGCGCCGGCGACCTTGCGCAGGGCCTGGGACATCAGGCGGGCCTGGAGGCCGACGTGGCTGTCGCCCATCTCGCCCTCGATTTCGGCCTTGGGCACCAGTGCGGCCACCGAGTCGATGACGATGACGTCGACGGCGCCCGACCTGATCAGCATGTCGGCGATCTCGAGCGCCTGCTCACCCGTGTCGGGCTGGGAGACGAGCAGGGCGTCGGTGTCGACGCCGAGCTTCTTGGCGTATTCGGGGTCGAGGGCGTGCTCGGCGTCGATGAACGCCGCGATGCCGCCCGCGCGCTGGGCATTGGCCACCGCGTGCAGGGCGATCGTGGTCTTACCCGAGGACTCCGGTCCGTAGATCTCGACGATCCTGCCGCGCGGCAACCCTCCGATGCCCAGCGCGACGTCCAGGGAGATCGAACCTGTGGGAATCACTTCGATAGGGGCACGGACTTCGTCGCCGAGGCGCATGACGGAGCCCTTGCCGAACTGCCTCTCGATCTGAGCGAGGGCGGTCTCGAGGGCCTTCTCGCGGTCGTTGATAGCCATGGGAGCTCCCCCTGGAGGGTTGTGGTCCGATCAGTCGAGTGAAAGCTACGGCCTGCCACCGACAGTTTTGCGGAGTCGTTGGTGGGAGGCTGTGGCCTGGCAGGTTACATCGTAGCCGAACGGCTGTTCGATCACATACGGAACACGCGGTACGCGGCAGGGAAGTCCCAGGTGGCCTACGCCAGGGAACCTCAAGCGTGTTGTCGCGGCTCAATCGCCGACGAAGCAGAACTCGTTGCCCTCCGGGTCGGCCATGACCTGGAAGGAGCCTTGGTCGTCGGTCACCGTCTCGCCGATCCGCGTGGCACCCAGTCGCAGCGCCCGGGTGATGGCGGGCACGATGGCGTCGACCTCGATGTCCAGGTGTAACCGGTTCTTAACGGCCTTGTCCTCGGCGACCGGCTGGAACGCCAGCCGTACGGCTCCCGGAGGTTCGACGTGGGACCAACCCCGGGCGCGATCCACCGGGTCGCCGCCGAGCAGGGCGGCCCAGAAGCGGACCAGGCTCTTCGGGTCCCGGCAATCCACCACGATCTGGCTGAGGCGCGCACGCATGACGGCCAGGGTAGCCACCGGGTGGCACGCACAACCGACATTCATAGGTAATACGCCGTACGTGTTGTCACGCACCCTGAGCTGGGGAGACTCTGAACCAGAGGCTTGGAGGCGGCGACGTGACGAGCAGCACGTACACCGGAGAACGACGCGCCCATCTGGAAGCACTCGCCGCGTTGTTGCCCGGTCACGGGCTGGCGAGCCGCATGATCGGCGGTGCGGAGCCGGTGCTGTGGGCGTGGCATCCCCGCACCGGCAGACAGACGCTCGTCTTCGCCACCCCCGGGCGTCGTGGGTGGGAGTTCCTGTGGTCGCCCGGCGGTCAGGGCACCGCCGACGACCTGCCCCAGACGGTCCGCGCGCTGAAGGAGAGTATGGATCCGGGGAGCTAGCGCAGCCGGGAGGAGACGTTTTCGACCTGGCAGACCGCGCGCCAGACGGTCTTGGCGTTCTCGCCGTCCGCCAGCGCCTGGTCGACCGTGCGCCCGTCGAGCGGGGCGATCACGTAGTCGCGGGCCCACGAGTCGGCGTATGACTCGCCGAAGTGGGCACGCATCCTTCTCCAGAACTCGGTCAGACGCATCACCCAAGTATGGAACCGCCGCAGGAGTGGTAGGACACCCCCATGGCAAAGACCCCCAAGTCCTCCCCGCCCAAGTCCGCCAAGTGCAGAGCCAACCGGACGAAGCGCCGCCAGCTCCGGTTAGCCCAGCGCTCAGCCGTACAACAGGAAAAATCCGAACGAGCCGAAAGGCACGCGGGCATCAGGCAGGAACCTCGGGCGGGCACACCGCGGACGCGTAAAGCGTCGCGACGGTAGTTCACATCACGCGCGAGCCGTACATCTCCCCCAGATGGTCGGCGAGCAGCTCCAGCCGGGCGCCGTCGGGGTCCCTGAAGTAGATGGAGGCGCCGCTCTCGATCTGGTGCGGCACGCCGGCCATCTCCAGTTTGCCGCGCAGCCGCTCCCAGGTGGCGGGGTCGACGGAGATCGCGATGTGGTGCAACCCGCCGAGCACCTCCTGGTAGGGGCCGAGGTCGAGCCCCGGGAAGTCGAAGAAGGCCAGCAGGTTGCCGTTGCCGATGTCGAAGAAGAAGTGGTTGGAGCCCTTGTAGTCCCGGTTCTCGAAGATCTCCGTCAAGGGGAACTCAAGCAGCTCCTGGTAGAACTTGACCGTCCGCTCCACGTCCGACGACAGTAGAGCGAGGTGGTGCAGGCCGCGCGCGCTGCTCGACGGTCGGTGCGCTAATAGATAGCGCTCCCTGATGTCCTCGCGGCGGGTCTTTATGGCTGCGTAGTCGATGCCCACGACCGCTCTATGTCCGCAGCGCCCCCGCCTCAATCGCGTACCGCCGCCACAATGAGTTTTCTGTCGGTGCCGCGAGGCACTATGTGCAGGTGAGCTCGCTAGACCATTTCACCCACGGGACCAGGCAGTGGTTCGCCGGAGCGTTCGAGGCGCCCACGAGCGCGCAGGAAGGCGCTTGGGAGTCCATCGCGCGCGGCGACAACACGCTCGTGGTGGCGCCCACCGGGTCGGGCAAGACGCTGGCGGCCTTCCTGTGGTCGCTCGACCGGCTGGCCGCCGACCCCACCCGGGCAGATCCGAAACAGGCTCATAAGGGGACCAGAGTCCTGTACGTCTCGCCGCTCAAGGCCCTGGCCGTCGACGTGGAGCGCAACCTGCGCGCCCCTCTGGCCGGGCTCAAGCAGACCGCGCGCCGGCTGGGCCTGCCGGTGCCGGACATCTCGGTGGCGATCCGTTCCGGCGACACCCCGGCCCAGGACCGCAGGCGGTTCGCCGCCAAGCCGTCCGACATCCTCATCACCACGCCGGAGTCGCTGTTCCTGCTGCTCACCAGCCAGGCGCGCGAGGCGTTGCGCGGCGTCGAGACGGTGATCGTCGACGAGGTGCACGCGGTGGCCGCCACCAAGCGCGGCGCGCACCTGGCGCTCAGCCTGGAGCGGCTCGACGCCCTGCTCGAGCGGCCCGCGCAGCGGATCGGGCTGTCGGCGACGGTGCGGCCGGTGAGTGAGGTCGCGGCGTTCCTGGGCGGCTCCCGTCCCGCGACGGTCGTGCAGCCGCCCTCCGACAAGCGCATCGAGGTCGAGGTGATCGTCCCGGTCGAGGACATGACCGAGATGGAGGGCAGGCCGGGGCCCGCCGACGGAGAAGAGCCCGAGCCGTCCAGCCGGTCGATCTGGCCGCACGTCGAGGAGCGGCTGTTCGACCTGATCGAGGCCCACTCTTCGACGATCGTGTTCGCCAACTCCAGACGACTGGCCGAACGCCTCTGCACCAGGCTCAACGAGCTGGCCTACGAGCGGGCGCAGGGGCCCGAGGCCGTCGATCTGTCGATCTGGGAGACGCCGCTGCCCGGAGATCCACCGCGGCGGCCGCCCGCCGAGACACCGCTGCGGCGGCCGCCCGCCGAGATGATGGCGCAGGCCGGGGCCAGCAAGGGCGTGGTCACCGAGATCGTCCGCGCGCACCATGGCTCGGTGTCCAAGGAGGAGCGGGCGCAGATCGAGGAGGCGCTCAAGTCGGGCCGGCTGCCCGCCGTGGTCGCGACGTCCAGCCTGGAGCTGGGCATCGACATGGGCGCGGTCGACCTGGTCGCCTGCGTGGAGGCGCCGCCGAGTGTGGCGAGCGGGCTCCAGCGCATCGGCCGGGCGGGGCACCAGGTGGGCGCGGTGTCCAGGGGAGTGATCTTCCCGAAATACCGCGGCGACCTGATCCAGACCGCCGTGGTGGCCGAACGCATGAAGAGCGGCCAGATCGAGGAGCTGCGCTACCCGCGCAACCCGCTCGACGTGCTGGCCCAGCAGATCGTGGCGATGACCGCGCTGGAGGAGTGGACGGTCGACGAGCTGGAGGCCGTGGTCAAGCGGGCCGCCCCCTACGCGACGCTGCCGCGCACCGCGCTGGAGGCCACGCTCGACATGCTCGCGGGCCGCTACCCGAGCGAGGAGTTCGCCGAGCTGCGACCGCGCGTCGTCTGGGACCGGGTGACGGGCACGCTGCGGGGCCGTCCGGGCACGCAACGGCTGGCGGTGACCAACGGCGGCACGATCCCCGACCGCGGGCTGTTCGGCGTCTTCCTGGTCGGGGAGAAGGCGTCGCGGGTGGGCGAGCTGGACGAGGAGATGGTCTACGAGTCACGGGTCGGCGACGTGTTCGTGCTGGGTGCGACATCCTGGCGGATCGAGGACATCACCACCGACCGGGTGCTCGTCTCCCCCGCGCCCGGCCAGCCGGGCAAGTTGCCGTTCTGGCACGGCGATACGCCGGGAAGACCCGCCGAGCTGGGCCAGGCGATCGGCGCGTTCCTCCGCGAACACGCCGGAAACACCTCGACCGACCGCATGCGGGCGGCCGGGCTCGACGCGTACGCCGCCGCCAACCTGCGCGCCTACCTCGACGAGCAGCGCGATGCCACCGGCTACGTCCCCGACGACCGCACCCTCCTGGTCGAACGCTTCCACGACGAGCTCGGCGACTGGCGCGTGGTCATCCACTCCCCCTACGGCGCGCGGGTCCACGCCCCATGGGCCCTGGCGATCAACCGGCGGCTGCGCGAGCGTTACGGCCTCGACGTGCAGGCCGTGCACTCCGACGACGGCATCGTGCTGCGGATCCCCGACACGCTGGCCGAGCCGCCCACCGACGTGGCGGCGTTCGACGCCGAGGAGATCGAGCGGATCGTCACCGAGGAGCTGGGCGGCTCGGCGATGTTCGCCTCCCGGTTCAGGGAGTGCGCGGGCCGGGCCCTGCTGCTGCCGCGCCGCGTGCCCGGCCGGCGCAGCCCGCTCTGGCAGCAGCGGCAGCGGGCCGCCCACCTGCTGGGGGTGGCCTCGCAATACGCCTCGTTCCCGATCGTGCTGGAGACGATGCGCGAGTGCCTTCAGGACGTGTTCGACGTGCCCGGGCTGGTGCGGCTGATGCGTGACATCGCCGCGCGCCGGGTGCGGGTGGTGGAGGTGGAGACGTCGCAGGCGTCGCCGTTCGCCGCGTCGCTGCTGTTCCACTACATCGGCGCGTTCATGTACGAGGGCGACGCGCCGCTGGCCGAACGCCGGGCCCAGGCGCTGGCGCTCGACACGACGCTGCTGGCCGAGCTGCTCGGCCAGGCCGACCTGCGCGAGTTGCTCGACCCCGACGTCATCTCCGACAGCGAACGCGAGCTGGCCAGGCTCGACCGGCCGTTGCGTGACGCCGAGGACCTGGCCGACCTGCTGCGCTCGCACGGGCCGCTGCTCGTGCCCGACGTGAGCGTACGCGGCGGCGATCCCGCCTGGCTGACGGAGCTCGAACACGCCCGCCGGGCGATCAGGGTGCGGATCGCGGGCGAGGAGCAGTGGGCGGCGATCGAGGACGCGGCCAGGCTGCGCGACGCGCTGGGCGCGCCGCTGCCGGTGGGGATCCCGCACGCGTTCCTGGAGCCGGTCGCCGACCCACTGTCCGACCTCGTGGCCCGTCATGCCCGTACGCGCGGGCCCTTCCACGCCGGTACGGCCGCCGCCAGGTTCGGGCTCGGCGTGGCGGTGGTGACCGACGCCCTGCGGCGGCTGGCGGCGGCCGGGCGGGTGGTCAGCGGGGAGTTCCGGCCGGGCGGCAGGGGCGAGGAGTGGTGCGACGCCGGTGTGCTGCGGATGTTGCGGCGGAGGTCTCTGGCGCGGCTCCGCAAAGAGGTCGAACCGGTCGCGCCCGAGACGCTCGCGCTGTTCATGCCGGCCTGGCACGGCATCACCGGCTCGACCCAGGCGCCACGCGGTGCGGCCGGGTCGGCTCGGGCCATGGACGCATTGATCCACAGCGTCGAGCAGCTCCAGGGGGCCGCCGTGCCCGCGTCGGCGCTGGAGACGCTGGTGCTGCCCTCGCGGGTGCCCGGCTACCACCCGGCGCTGCTCGACGAGCTGACCGCCTCGGGTGAGGTGATGTGGGCGGGCCAGGGGTCGCTGCCCGGCGGGGACGGGTGGGTCTCGCTGTACTTCGCCGACACCGCGCCGCTGCTGCTGCCCGAGCCCGGCCAGATCACGATGACACCGCTGCACGAGCAGGTGCTCGACGCGCTGGGCGGCGGCGGGGCGCTGTTCTTCCGGGGCATCTCCGACCAGCTCGGCTCGCTCGACGACACGGCACTGGTGTCGGCGCTGTGGGATCTGGTGTGGTCGGGCCAGGTCTCCGGTGACACGCTGGCGCCGCTGCGGGCCACGCTCGGGTCGGGACGTCCCGCGCATCGGCCGGCCACCACGCGCCGGCGGCGGGCCGTGCTGCCGAGCAGGACCGGGCCGCCCACGGTGGGCGGGCGGTGGTGGCGGCTTCCCTCGCCCGCCGAGGACGCCACCCAGCGGGCGCAGGCGCAGGCCGAGGTGCTGCTCGAACGGCACGGGGTGGTGACGCGGGGCGCGGTGACCTCGGAGCGGCTGCCCGGCGGATTCACACCGGTCTACCAGGTGTTGCGGGCCTACGAGGAGAGCGGGCGGTGCCGCCGGGGCTACTTCGTCGAGGGGCTCGGGGGCGCGCAGTTCGCGCTGCCGGGAGCGGTGGACCGGATGCGCGCCATGGCCCCGGGCATCGCGCCGACCAGCCCGGCATCGAGCGATCCCGCGGGGACCTTCGGGCGGACAGGTGGCGGTGACGGGAGTGCGGCGCGCAGGGCGGTCGTGCTGGCCGCCGCCGATCCGGCCAACCCCTATGGAGCGGCGTTGCCGTGGCCGGCGCATCCCGGCGAGGTGGGGCACAAGCCCGGCAGGAAGGCGGGCGCGCTGGTGGTGCTGGTGGACGGGTTCCTCGTGCTGTACGTCGAGCGGGGCGGCAAGACGCTGCTGTCGTTCGCCGACGACGAGCGGCTGCGGCCGGCCGTGGACGCGCTGGCGCTGGCCGTACGGGATGGGGCGCTCGGCAAGCTGACCGTGGAGCGGGCGGACGGCACCTCGATCGGCGAGTCACCGCTGGGCGCGGCATTGGAGGCAGCCGGGTTCCACCCGACACCGCGAGGTCTGCGCCTGCGCGCCTGACCGCAAGACGCCGCACAACCGGGCGCGAGACGCCATACGTCTGGCGCGAGACGCCGCGGTCAGTCGCGAGACGCGGCACGGCTGGGTGCGAGACGCCCACAGGGCACCGGAAACGGCCGTAAGTTGTATACGATTGGCCGTCAAATGACTGATCTGACACTGGGCGGCGCCCATCTCCCCCTTCGCGATCAAGTGACCGCGGAGATCCGCCGGCTCATCATCTCCGGCGAGCTCGCCCAGGGCGAACGCCTGGTCGAGGACCGGCTGGCCGCGCGGCTGGGCGTGTCGCGCAACCCGGTACGCGAGTCCATCCGGGTGCTCGCCGCCGAGGGGTTCGTGCTGGTCATCCCCCGGATCGGCGCCACCGTTGCGCGGCTGTCGCCGGCGGAGGCCGAGGAGCTCTTCGACGTGCGGATGGCGATCGAGGGGCTGGCGGCCCGGCTGGCGGCGCGCAAGCGGACCCCGGAGACGGCCGCGCGGCTGCGCATGGTGCTCGACTCGGCCAAGGAGGCCGTCGAGGGCGGCCGGCTCGAACGGGTGGCCGACCTCAACACCGCCTTCCACCTGGCCGTGGGCGAGGTGGCGGGCAATTCCTACCTCAACCTGATGATGGCGCCGATGCTGCTGCGGGCCCAGTGGGTCTTCCGCCAGACCGCCGCCGTACGCGGACCGCACTCCTGGTCGGAGCACCTGAGCCTGTGCGAGGCCATCGCGGCGGGCGACGAGGACGAGGCCCAGGCCAGGGCGATCGCGCACGTCGCCGCGGCCAGAAGGTCGTTCCTCGCTGCAGTAAAGGTCCTGAACGATTAGAAAACGCTCATATAACAACATGGCTTGACGAAACACCATAGAAATCCGGGTTCTTGTATACAGTCTCCTAAAGTTCGCTCCCCCGGAGGCATCATGAGACCCAGGCTGGTCTTGACGCTCGCCGTACTCCCCATAGCTCTGGCCGCTTGCGGTGGAGGCGGTTCGGGCGGCACCCCCGTCGCCCCGTCCGTAGCCGACGCCACGGCCGACAACCGGGCCGTCAAGAGCGGCGGCACGCTGAACATCGCGCTCAACGCCGACCCCGACGCGCTCGACCCGAGCGTGTCCACCACGCTGGTGGGCCGCGAGGTGTTCGCGAGCATGTGCGAGAAGCTCTTCGACATCGACGCGCAGGCCACGCTGGTGCCGCAACTGGCGGCCGCCCTGCCTGCCGTCTCGGACGACGGCAAGGAGGTGACGATCAAGCTGCGCGCGGGGCTGAAGTTCAACGACGGCACCGCGTTCGACGCGGAGGCGGTCAAGAAGTCGCTGGACCGGCACCGGACCTGGGAGAAGTCGGCCCGCCAGGCCGACCTGGCCGCCGTGTCGAAGGTGAGCGTGGTCGACCCGGCCACCGTCAAGCTCACGCTGGCGCGCGCGTTCACGCCGCTGACGGCGCAGCTCGCCGACCGCGCCGGGATGATCATGTCGCCCAAGGCGCTGGAGGCGGGCGGCGACAACTTCGGCGCGAGCCCGGTGTGCGTCGGGCCGTTCAAGTTCGCCGGTCGCACCTCCGGCAGCCAGATCGTGCTGGACAAGGCGCCCGACTACTACGACGCCGCCAAGGTGAAGCTGGACAAGCTCGTATACAAAATCATCGTCGACCCGAACGTACGGGCCGCGAACCTGAAGTCCGGCGACGTCCAGGTGGCCGACCAGCTCGCCACCACCACGGTCAAGGGCGTGCAGGCCGACCCGAACCTCACCGTCGTCTCCGGCGGCGGGCTCGGCTACTACGGCCTCACGATCAACACCGGCAACGCCAACGGCTCCACCGAGAAGCCGGGCCCGGTCAACACCCCGCTGGCCAAGAGCCCGCAGCTACGCGAGGCCTTCGAGCTGGCGCTGGACCGCGACCAGATCAACAAGACCGTCTACAACGGCCTGTACGAGCCCGACTGCTTCCCGCTCCCCGCCGACAGCCCCAACCGCTCGCCCTCGCTCCAGTGCGCCAAGCGCGACCTGGCCAAGGCCAAGCAACTGGTGCAGGCCTCCGGGGTGCCGACGCCCATCCCGGTCACGTTGACCACGCCCAACGACGCCACCAACCAGCGCCTGGCCCAGGTCGTCCAGCAGATGACCAAGGAGGCGGGCTTCAACGTCACCGTGCAGACGGCCGAGTTCGTCAGCACGCTGGAGCAGGGCAAGGCCGGCAAGTTCGACACCGTGCTCAACGGCTGGTCGGGCCGGGTGGACCCGGACGGCAACCTGTCGAACCTGATCACCAGCCGCGGCAGCAACAACTACAGCGGCATGTCCGACCCCGGCATCGACGACCCGATCAAGGAGGCCGCGGCGGCCACGGACCCGGCCCAGCGCGCCGAGCTGTACGCCAAGGCGCTGCAGCGGGCCGCCGAGGTGCGCGGGGTCGTGTACCTCTACCACAACAAGTACTACCTGGGCATGAACAAGACCGTCGCCGGTGTCCAGTACTTCAAGGATGGCCTGCCCCGCTTCGTCACCGCTGGGTTCGCCGGCTGATGGTCTGGTTCATCCTCCGCAGGGCGGGGTCGGCGGTGATCGTGCTGTTCCTGGCCAGCATCCTGATCTTCCTCGGGATCAGGGCGCTGCCCGGGGACCCGGCCGTGGTGATGGCGGGTGAGGAGGCCTCGCCCGCGGTGGTCGAGGCGATCCGCCACGACTTCGGCCTGGACAAGCCGTTACCGGCGCAGTACGTCGACTACTTGGGCCAGACCCTGTCCGGCAACCTCGGCCGCTCCACCCAGGACCAACTGCCGGTGGCCGGCATCCTCGCCGAGCGGCTGCCGGTGACGCTGGAGCTGTCGGCTCTGGCCCTGCTGGTGGCGATCGTCGTGGGTGTGGGCTCGGGCATCGTGGCCGCGGTGAAGCGGGGCCGGCTGCCCGACTACGTGGCCACCGGCTTCGGCCTGGCCGGGCTGTCCGTGCCGCACTTCTGGCTGGGGTTGCTCAGCATCCTGCTGTTCGCGGTGACGCTGCGCTGGCTGCCCGCCTCCGGATATGTCCCGTTCACCCAGGACCCCGGCCAGAACCTCCAGCGCATGATCCTGCCCGCGCTGGTGCTCGGCACCGGGTTCGCGGCGATCCTGATGCGGCAGACGCGCTCGGCCATGCTGGGCGCGCTGTCGGCCGACTACGTGCGGACCGCCCGGTCCAAGGGCCTGTCGGAGACCAAGGTGGTGGGCGCGCACGCGCTGCGCAACAGCCTCACGACCGTGGTGACCGTCCTCGGCCTGCAACTCGGCGCGCTGATCAGCGGCGCGGTGGTGACGGAGCAGATCTTCGTCATCCCCGGTTTCGGCAAGCTGACCGTGGACGCGGTCCTCACCAGGAACTACCCCGTCATCCAGGCCGTGGTGCTGGTCACAGTGATCGGGTACGTGCTGGTCAACCTGCTGGTCGACATCGCGTACGCCTTCCTCAACCCCCGCATCCGGCTGTCGGGGGGCGGGCATGACTGACGTGTCCGCCGTACCGGTGACCACGGGCCGCGCCGATCGGCGCCGCAGGCTGTGGCGGCGCTTCAGGCGGCGCCCGATGCCGATGGCGGGGCTGGTGCTCGTCGCCGGGTTCCTGCTGCTGGCGCTGCTCGGGCCGGTGCTCACGGGCGATCCGTCGGCCCAGGACTACAACGCGACGCTCGCGCCGCCGTCGGGGACGCACCCGCTCGGCACCGACGACCTGGGCCGGGACGCCCTGGCCAGGATCGCGCACGGCGCGCAGGTCTCGCTCCAGGCAGGGGTGCTGTCGACGCTGCTGGCCATGGTGGCCGGCATCCCGATCGGGCTGGTCGCCGGGTTCTACCGGCGCTGGCTGGACCCGGTCGTGATGCGGCTGGTCGACGTGACGCTGGCCTTCCCGTTCCTGGTGTTCGCGGTGGGACTGGCGGCGATCATCGAGCCCTCGCTGAAGGGTGTGGTGCTGGCGCTCGGCTTCTCCCAGTTGCCGGCGGTCGTCCGGATCACCCGGGGCGAGGTGCTGGCGATCAGGGAGATGGACTACGTGGCCGCGGCCATCGCCGACGGCGCCAGCGACCGCCACATCCTGCTCCGCTACGTGCTGCCGAACTGCTCCAGCCCGCTCATCGTGCAGGCCACGGTGGCGATCCCGGCGGCGATCATCGGCGAGTCGACCCTGTCGTTCCTGGGTCTGGGGGTCCAGCCGCCGACGCCGTCGTGGGGCGTGATGCTCACCACCGCCCAGCAGTACCTCGACGTCGCGCCGTGGCTGGCGATCTGGCCGGGGCTGATGATCGCGCTGGCCACGCTCGGCTTCAACCTGCTGGGCGACGGGCTGCGTGACGTTCTCGACCCGAGGAGTGGCCGATGAGCCTGCTCGAGATCACCGACCTGACCGTCGACTTCGACACCGAGGACGGCCTGGTGCAGGCGGTCAGGGGCATCTCGCTCGAACTGGGCGAGGGCGAGATCCTGGCGCTCTGCGGCGAGTCGGGCTGCGGCAAGTCGGTCACCGCGATGTCCGTGCCGAGGCTGCTGCCGCCGGACACGACCAGGCTGTCGGGCTCGGTCAAGCTCGACGGCCGCGAGCTGACCACACTGCCCGAGTCGCGGATGCGGCAGATCAGGGGCAAGGACGTCTCGGTCGTCTTCCAGGAGCCGATGACCTCGCTCAACCCGTCGTTCACGGTCGGCTACCAGATCACCGAGGTGCTGCGCAGGCACGAGGGGCTCTCCCGCAAGGCCGCCGCGGCCCGCGCGGTGGAGCTGCTCGAACTGGTCGGCATCCCGCTGCCCGCCCGCCGGGTCAAGGAGTACCCGCACCAGCTCTCGGGCGGCATGCGTCAGCGGGTGATGATCGCGATCGCGGTGGCCTGTTCGCCGCGGGTGCTGATCGCCGACGAGCCCACCACCGCGCTGGACGTGACGATCCAGGCGGGCGTGCTCGACGTGTTCCGCGACCTGCGCGACCGGCTCGGCACCGCGGTCATCCTGATCACCCATGACCTGGGCGTGGTCGCCGACATCGCCGACCGGGCCGTGGTCATGTACGCGGGCCGGGCCGTGGAGCAGGCGCCCGTCGCCGAGCTGTTCGCCCGGCCGCGCCATCCGTACACTCTCGGCCTGATGAACGCCCTGCCGTCGGCCGCCGTGAACGGCCGGCTCGCCGAGATCCCCGGCATGGTGCCCTCGCCGCTGACGGATCCCGACGAGTGCGCCTTCCAGGCGCGCTGCAGCCGCGCGCAGCCTGACTGCCGCCTGCGACGGCCCAAGCTCGAGCCCCAACTGCTGGACGCTCATCTGGCGGCCTGTTTCCACCCGGGAGGGCAGTCGTGATCCTGGAGATCGACAACCTGGTCAAGCACTACGGCCAGGTCCGCGCCGTGGACGGCCTGTCGCTGAGCATCGGTCAGGGCGAGGTGCTCGGTCTCGTCGGCGAGTCGGGCAGCGGCAAGTCGACCGTGGGCAAGTGCGTGCTGCGGCTGACCGAGCCCACCTCGGGCGGTATCCGCCTCGACGGCCGCGACATCACCCACCTGTCGCGCCGGGCCATGCGCCCGCTGCGCAGGGATGTCCACATCGTCTTCCAGGACCCGTACTCCTCGCTCAACCCGCGCTTCACGATCGAGCAGATCGTCGGCGAGCCGCTGCTGCACCACGGGATCGCGAGCCGGCGCGCGGCGGGCGGGCGGGTCGCCGCCATGCTGGAGCAGGTCGGGCTGCGCCCCGAGATGCGCTCGCGCTTCCCGCACGAGCTGTCCGGCGGGCAGCGGCAGCGGGTGGGACTGGCCCGCGCGCTGATCCTTGAGCCCAAGCTGGTGGTGGCCGACGAGCCGGTGTCCGCGCTGGACGTGTCGGTGCAGGCGTCGGTGCTCAACCTGATCACCGATCTGCAGCGGGAGATGGGCTTCTCCTGCCTGTTCATCACCCATGACCTGTCGGTGGTGGAGTTCCTGGCCGACCGGATCGCGGTCATGTACCTGGGCAAGATCGTGGAGTCGGGGCCGACGGCCCAGATCTTCGCCGAACCCCGCCACCCCTACACACAGGCGCTGCTGTCGGCGGCACCGGTGGCCGACCCGGTCAGGCAGCGTGAGCGGCGCCGGATCGTGCTGGGCGGCGACGTGCCGAGCCCGGTCGATCCGCCGGCCGGCTGCCGCTTCCACACCCGGTGCCCGCTGGCGTACGACGCCTGCCGTACGAGCGAGCCCGAGCTGACAGACCCGCGCACCAGCGGCCACCCGGTCGCCTGCCACCTGGTCACGGCGGACCACGTGCCCGACGCGGCCACCACCCGATGAGAGGACGCACTTTGTTCACCACCAGGCCCGAGCTGACCGGAGACTTCGGCATGGTGGCCAGCACGCACTGGCTGGCCTCCGCTACCGGCATGGGCGTACTCGAACGCGGCGGCAACGCCTTCGACGCGGCCGTCGCCGCCGGGTTCGTCCTTCAGGTGGCCGAGCCGCACCTGAACGGGCCCGGCGGCGAGGTGCCGATCCTGCTGTGGAGCCAGGAAGAGGAGCGGGTGTCGGTCGTGTGCGGGCAGGGCGTCGCCCCCGCCGCCGCCACGATCGACCGCTTCACCGGCCTCGGGCTCGACGTGGTGCCCGGCACCGGGCTGCTGGCGGCCACCGTGCCCGGGGCGTTCGGCGGCTGGATGGCCATGCTGGAGCGCTGGGGCACCTGGACGCTGGCCGACGTGCTCGAACCCGCCATCCACTACGCCACGCACGGCGTCCCGGTGCTCGACCGGATCGCCGCCACGGTCTCGTCGGTCGAGCGGCTCTTCCTCGAGGACTGGCCGACCTCGGCGGCGACCTGGCTGCCTCAGGGCAAGGTGCCGGGCGCCAAGCTGACCAATCCCGTGCTCGCCGCCACCTACAGCAGGCTCGTCTCCGAGGCGCGAGCGGCGTCGAGCACCCGCGAGGGGCAGATCGCGGCCGCCCGCGACGCCTGGTACCGGGGGTTCGTCGCCGAGGCGATCGCCGCGTTCAGCGCCGGCACCGCCTGGCGCGACAGCTCGGGCGAGGCGCACAGCGGCCTGCTCACCGGCGACGACCTGGCGGGCTGGTCGGCGTCGGTCGAGGACCCGGTCACCTTCGACTACCACGGGCACACGGTGTGCAAGACCGGGCCGTGGGGGCAGGGGCCGGTCTTCCTGCAGCAGCTCGCCCTGCTGTCCGGCTTCGACCTGGACGGGATGGGGCAGCTCAGCGCCGACTACGTGCACACGGTGATCGAGAGCGCCAAGCTCGCCTTCGCCGATCGTGAAGCCTGGTACGGCGACACCGAGGTGCCGATGGCCGACCTGCTCGACGAGGAGTACAACACGAAGCGCCGCGCCCTCATCGGCGCCGAGGCCAGTGCGGAGCTGCGGCCGGGCGCGCCCGGTGGGCGCACGCCGCGGCTGCCCGCGTTCCCCGCCCCCGGCACGGTCAGCACCGCGCCGGGCGTCTCGGGCGTACGGTCCGGCGTGGGCGAGCCCACAGTCGGCGTCTCGGGCGTACGGTCCGGTGCAGGCGAGCCCACGGTCGGCTCCGACGGTTCCACCCGTGGCGACACCTGTCACGTGGACGTCGTGGACCGGCACGGCAACATGGTCTCCGCCACGCCGAGCGGCGGCTGGCTGCAGAGCTCGCCGACCATTCCCGAGCTGGGCTTCTGCCTGGGCACCCGGGCGCAGATGTTCTGGCTGCGGGAGGGGCTGCCCGCCTCGCTGCGGCCGGGAACGCGTCCGCGCACCACGCTGTCGCCGTCGTTCGCGCTGCGCGACGGCAAGCCGTGGCTGGCGTTCGGCACGCCCGGCGGCGACCAGCAGGACCAGTGGAGCGTGAACTTCTTCCTCTCCCTCGTCCACGGCGGGCTGAACCTCCAGGAGGCCGTCGACGCCCCCATGTTCCACTCCGAGCACTTCCCCAGCTCGTTCTATCCGCGCGGCTCCCGGCCCGGCGTCATGCACGTCGAGGACCGGGTGGACCCGGCGGTGGTCGCCGAGCTGCGGCGGCGGGGCCACCGGGTGGAGGTCCAGGGATCCTGGACGCTCGGCAGGCTCAGCGCGGTCGCGCGTGACGGCGGCTTCCTCAAGGCCGCCGCCAACCCGCGCGGGGCCCAGGGCTACGCGGCCGGCCGATGATCGAGCTCTCCGAGATCGCCTTCCTGGCGGGGGCGGGGCTGCTGGCCGGGGCGGTCAACGCCCTGGCCGGCGGCGGCACCCTCATCTCCTTCCCCGCGTTACTGGCACTCGGTTATCCGAGCATCACCGCCTCGGTGACGAACGCGGTGGCGCTGTGGCCCGGCTACCTGGGCGGTGTCCTGGGCTACCGGGCCGAGTTGCGCGGGCAGCGGCGCCGGGCCACGGTCCTCTCGGCCGCCACCGTGCTCGGCGCGATCGCGGGCAGCTCGTTGCTGCTGCTCACGCCGGGACGGCTGTTCGACTCGCTGGTGCCGTGGCTGGTGGCGTTCGCCAGCCTGGCGCTGCTGGCCCAGCCTTGGCTGCGTAAGCGCTTCGAGGGCGACGGGCGGCAGGGCACCAGCAGGCTGATCTACGTCGGGGTGTTCTTCGGCGGCTGTTACGGCGCCTACTTCAACGGTGGCATGGGGGTGCTGCTGCTGGCGGTGCTCGGGCTGTTCCTGCATGACAACCTGCATCGGGTCAACGCCGTGCGGGCCATGCTCTCGCTGGTGGTCAGCACGGTGTCGGTGGTGGCGTTCTCGCTGTTCGGGCCGGTGCGGTGGGAGGCGGTGGCGGTGGTAGCGCCGGCCAGCCTGGCGGGTGGCTTCCTCGGCACCCGCGTCGCCCGGCTGATGCCGCCCTCGGTGCTGCGCGGCGTCGTGGTCGTCTTCGGGCTCGGCGTAGCCACACTGCTCGCCCTGCGCTGAACCCGCCGTCGCCACGGCGCCGCCCGCCCTGAACCGCAGTCGGTGCCGGCACCGCGCTGAGCTCGTGGTGACCGGTCAGGCGACCGTGGCCTCGATCAGGTCGTCCACGACCGCCGCCAGGTGCCCGGTGCGGTCGTGTGCCCTCCGCTGCCGTTCCGCTCCGGAACCCCTGCCGAGCAGCAGGTCCAGCCCCTCCTCGACGAACGGCAGGTCACCCGCCTCGTCCGTGGCATCCCGTACGTGCTCCAGCAGGCGGCCCACCATCACCGGCGCCGGCACCAGCGCCCCTTCGCGCACGTCGAGGCTGTCCCCGCGCAGGCCGTCGCGGGCGGCGCGCCAGTAGGCGGCCCGCATGACCTCCGACGGGATCGGCAGCCCGCGATCACCGCGCGCCACGTCGGCCAGCGCGGTCATGACCAGGCCGCGGATCAGCCCGATGATGGTGAGGCTGTCGCTGACGTCCAGCGGCACGTCGGCGACGCGCACCTCGACGGTCGGCAGCGTGGGCGACGGCCGCGCGTCCCAGTACACCGTCTTCGGGTCCATCAGCGCGCCCGACTGCGACAGCGCCCGCAGCGCCAGCTCGTAGTCGGCGAACGACGGGAAGTACGGCGGGGCGCCCGAGACCGGCCAGCGTCCCCAGCTGATCACCCGCCAGGACGCGTAGCCGGTGTCGCGGCCGACGAAGAACGGCGAGTTCGCGGCCAGCGCGATCAGCGTGGGCAGCCACGGACGCAGGTGATTGCCGACGTAGACGGCGTGTTCCTCGTCGGGCACGTCCACGTGCACGTGGAGGGCGCAGATGCTGAGCTCGTCCTGCAGTGCCCGGTAGAGCACCCGGCCCTGCTCATAGCGGATGTCGTCGGTGAGCGGGCTCGGCACGACGTTACCGAGGACGGGCAGGCCGCTGGCGACCACGGCCAGGCCGCACGAGCGGGCCGCCTGGGCCACCTCCTTGCGCGCGGCCCGCAGCCGCGTGCCTAACTCGCCGAGGTCGGCCGAGGGGGCGGTACGGGCCTCGACCTGAAAACGGGTGATCTCGTGAACGACGTCTAGGACGTCGGTCGCGGCAGCCAACACCTCTGCCGCCCGGGGAGCCACGTGGCGCGACCAGGGATCGACGATGAGGTACTCCTCCTCGATCCCGATAAGAGGAGTCACACCCCTTTTATGCCCATTTTTCCGCTAGGCAAAGCGGTGTGGGCCATAGACCGCGTACGGCCTTCCCTCGGCGAGTGCCCAATAACGGTCGCCGAAGGACCAGTGCCACCACTCCGTCGGATAGTTGACCAGGCCGACCGGCTCCAGGGCGGCGGCGAGGATCTTGCGATGGGCGCGGGCGTCGGCCGGGATGTTCGTGGCGTCCGTGTAGCAGCCGCCGTCGCTCTCCTCCGGGTTGTCGTTGACCTGGGTGCCCATGTCGTACTCGGTGCCGTCGGGCGCGCACAGCGTCAGGTCGACGGCGGCGCCGGCCGTGTGCGGGGCCACGTCGACCGGCGACACATACCGACTTGCCGCGATATGTGCCTCGTCGGGCGACATTTCGGGGAAAGCGGCGCTCAGCCCGTCGCGGTACTCCTCGAAGATCCGGCGCTGCGTGTCGATCGGCCGGTAGCCCTCCACGATCAGCAGGTGGAAGCCCTCGGGCAACCGCCGCTCGGCCCGCTCCAGCCGCGCCAGCAACCCGGAGCGCAGGTGCGCGTAGGCACCGCTCCGATCGGCCAGCCGCTCGTCCACGCGCAGGCGGCCCCGTACGTCCGCCAGCCCCTCGCCGTTGTCGCGCACCGGAATAGCGGCGACGCGGGGATCAGAGATCAGCACGATGTCGCTCGTCTGCTGCCACATGGGCAGAAATTCTCACACAGTGTCGGAGAAAACCTGATCTCGGGCCTGCTCCAGAGCCGCGACCAGCGCGCCTCGCAGCACCGGGTTGCCCGCCACCCTGGTCGTGACGACCTCGGGCCGGGTCGGGCAGACCCGGGCGACGGCCTCCTCGACCTTGGCGGCCAGCCGTGCGCCGCCGGCCCGGCCGATGTCGCCGCTGAGCACGATCAGCCCGGGGTCGAGCACGACCGTCACGGCCGCGGCCCCCACCGCCAGGCGGGCGGCCACCTCGTCCAGATAGCCGTCGCAGCCGTTGCGTACCTGGTCGGGGACCGTGCTGCCGAGCACGCCGTGCGCGGTGGCGAGCCCGCTCAGCGCCGGGTGCCCCACCAGTCGCTGGAACGAGCCCGACGTCGGCTGTGACACGTCGGCGGGCAGCGGCTCGCCCGGCACGGGCAGCCAGCCGATCTCGCCCGCGGTCCCGGTGATGCCCCGGTGCAGCCGCCCGCCGAGCATGACGCCGAGCCCCTGGCCGACACCCGCCCAGATGACCACGAAGTCGTCGTGTCCGATGGCGGCGCCGTAGCGGTGCTCGGCCAGCGCGACCAGGTTCACGTCGTTCTCGATGATCACCGGGACGCCCAGCGTCTGGCGCAGGCTGGCCAGCACGCCGACGTGCCAGGCCGGCAGGTCGCAGGAGAAGCGCACGTCGCCGCTGCCCGGATCGACCACACCTCTGGTGCCGATCACGAAGGCGCGTAGCTGTGACAGGCTGACCCGGGCCGAGGCGCAGGCCCGCTGAACCGCGGAGTGCACGGACTTGACCGGATCCCCGTCCGCGGGGTTGACGGTGACCTCGACCACGATCTGGCCTGTGATGTCCGCCACACCCACGGTGAGGCTGTCGGGCAGCACCTCGAGCCCGGCCACGTACGCGCTGGACGGGTTGACCGCGTACAGGGCCGCGTGCGGGCCCCTGCCTCCCGCCCGCTGCCCCGCCACCCGCACGAGCCCCCGCTCCTCCAGGCGGGCGAGCAGCTGACCTGCGGTTACCTTTGACAGTCCGGTCCGCTCCCCCAGCTCCGCACGGGTCAGCGGCCCGTCCTCCAGGAGGAGTTCGAGTGCTGTGCGGTCGTTCAACCGGCGGAGCAGCCGAGGGGTCCCGGGGTTTCGGCTCATCGACACGCTCCCTCTCGTCACGAATGGCTAACAGGCGTTTTTTTTAAGAAAGTTTCTTGTTAGTTTATCAGCAGTCGTTCGGACATTGACGATCAGCCTGGTGCGAACCGCAAGCGAGCACCCGGGAAGGGAGAACCCTGTGAGGATCGCGCAGATCACCGCTACTACGGTCACCACTGCCGCTCTGGCCCTGGGCCTGGCCGCCTGTGGTTCCGGCGAGACGCCCTCGACTTCGACTGCGCCGAGCGCGGCGGCCTCCGCCTCCGCGTCCGGCCCCAAGTACGCGGGCAAGGAGCTGACCTTCTGGCGCCTGGGTGACACCAACCCCGCCGCGCAGAAGTACACCGACGAGCTGGCGGCCGCCTTCGAGCAGCAGACCGGCGCCAAGGTCAAGGTCGAGTGGATCCCGTGGCCGCAGGTGAACGACAAGTTCACCGCCGCGGCGGCCGGTGGCACCGGCCCTGACGTCACCGAGATCGGCAACGACCAGGTGCCGCTCTGGCAGAGCCAGGAGGCCCTCGAGCCCGTCACCGACATCGTCGGCTCCGGCGACCAGACGCAGATCCCGAAGAACCTGATGGGCCTGGAGACGATCGACGGCGAGACGTACGCCGTGCCGTGGGGCGGCGGCAGCCGCGCGGTCCTGTACCGCGTCGACTGGTTCAAGGAGCTCAAGATCGACATCCCGAAGACCTGGGACGACCTGGTCGCCGCGGCCAAGAAGATCCAGGCCAAGAAGGGCAAGGACGTCGACGGGTTCGCCTTCAACGGCGGCTCCGACGCCAACCACCTGCTCGGCGCGCTCGCCTGGACCGCCGGCGGCGACTATGCCGTCAAGGAGGGCGACAAGTGGGTCGGCAAGCTGACCGACCCCGGCTTCAAGTCCGGCTTCGCCCAGTACACCGGCCTGGTCACCGACGGTCTGTCGAGCAAGTCGCGGCTCACCCAGAACACCACGGACATCCGCACCCGCTTCGCCAACAACAAGGTGGGCATGTACCTCACCGCGTCATGGGACCTGGCGGGCATCGACGAGGACAGCAAGGGCAAGCTCAAGGGTGACAAGCTGGCCTTCTTCCCGCTCCCGTCCAAGGACGGCGGCGAGGCGCAGTCCTTCCTCGGCGGCAACGACATCGCCGTGTGGGGCTCGGCCAAGGAGAAGGACGCCGCCAAGGAGTTCGTGAAGCTGGCCTCCGGCAAGGAGTGGGGCGACAAGTACGCCAAGGACGGCGGCCTGCTCCCCGTCTACCCGGACGCCCTGGCCGCGCTGGCCAGCGACCCGGCCCAGGCGCCGTTCGCCGCCGCCTTCGCCAAGGCCAAGGCCTTCCCGGCCAGCCCGCACTGGACCGAGGTCAACGAGACCAAGGCGGTGCTGCAGAACGCGGCCCGCACCGTCATCGAGGGCAAGTCGTCGGCCGACGACGCGCTGGCCAAGGCCAACAAGGAACTCGAAGACATCCTCAACGCCACCTCCTAGCCCCATGACGAACAACATCTCGACGCTCGCCCGGGGTGACGGCCAGTCCGCCACCCCGCGCCCGCCAAAGTCTCACCGCCCGGCCCGGGCCAGCGGGCTGCCCGCCTGGTCGGTGCCGTACGTACTGCTGATCCCCGGCCTGCTGGTGATCGGGGCACTGCTGCTCTACCCGCTGTTCCAGGTCGGGGTCATCGCCTTCCAGAAGGTGGGCCTGGTCCAGATCAGCGGCAGGAAGCCGGCCACCTGGGTGGGCTGGGACAACTTCACCCGCATCTTCGCCAACGACATCTTCTGGTCCTCACTCCGCAACACGCTCGTCTTCGCCGTCGTCGCGGTGTCGCTGACGCTGATCGTCGGAACGGCCGTCGGCACCCTGCTCAACAAGCTCGGCCGGAAGATGTCCACGTTCGTGGTGGTCGGCATCATGTTCGCGTGGGCCGTACCGCCGGTGGCGCAGGGCATCATCTGGAGGTGGCTGTTCGACGCCGAGGCGGGCGTCGTCAACTGGGCGCTGAACCTGCTGCCCGACTGGCTGTCGAACGCGCTCTTCGGCCGGGCCGACTGGACCGGCGAGCCCTGGCTCAACGACGCCTGGTCCATCTACATGGTGCTGATCATCTGTGTCGTCTGGGCGAGCTTCCCGTTCGTGGCCGTCTCGGTGCTGGCGGGGCTCAAGGGCATCCCGGCGGAGTTGTACGAGGCGGCCCGGGTGGACGGGTCGTCGGCCTGGCGGACGTTCAGGAAGATCACCTTCCCGCTGCTCAAGCCGGTCTTCGCGGTGCTGACCGTCCTGTCGATCATCTGGGACTTCAAGGTCTTCGCCCAGCTGTACGTGCTCATGGGCGGACCGTCGAACCGTGAGGCGTTCAACCTGTCGATCTACTCCTACGCCGAGGCGTTCCGCCCGCCGCCCAAGATGGGGTCCGGCGCGGCGATCGCCCTGGTGCTGACCGCGATCCTGCTGGCCGTCACCGCGGTGTACGTCAGGCAGCTCGTCAAGCAGGAGGACATGTGACCCCGCTCGCGCGCAAGCGGCTCGGCAAGATCACGCTGAACGCGGCCGGACTCCTGGTGTTCCTGTTCGCGATCTTCCCGGTGTACTGGATGGCCGCGACCTCGTTCAAGGCCAACGACCAGATCTTCACCACCGACTTCATCCCGTTCCCCACCCATTTCACCTTCGAGCACGTCGACCGGGTGCTGAGCGAGGGGGTGGCCGGGCACTCGATCTGGGTCTACATGCGCAACAGCGCGATCGTGGCGGTCGGCACGGTGCTCATCGGGGCGGTGTTCTCGCTGCTCGCGGCGACCGCGGTGGCCCGCTTCAGGTTCAAGGGGCGCAACACGTTCCTGATCCTGCTGCTCATCGTGCAGATGATCCCCTCCGAGGCGCTGCTCATCCCGCTGTTCCTGAGCGTCAAGCGGCTGGGCCTGTACGACCAGCTCGCCGGTCTGATCGTGGTGAACGTGGGTCTCACGCTGCCGTTCGGCATCTGGATGCTGCGTACCTTCGTCGCCGCCGTGCCCAAGTCGCTGGAGGAGGCGGCCTGGATCGACGGCGCCGGGCGGTTGACCACGTTCTGGAAGGTGCTCTTCCCCCTGGTCGCGCCCGGTCTGGTGGCCACCAGCATCTTCTCGTTCATCACCGCGTGGAACGAGCTGATCTTCGCGCTGGTGCTGATGAGCAGCTCGTCCGGCTACACGATGCCCGTCGCCCTGCAGTACTTCTTCGGGCAGAAGGGCACCGACTGGGGCGCCATCATGGCCAGCTCCACGATGATGACCATCCCGGTCGTCGTCTTCTTCCTGCTGGTTCAGCGCCGCATGGTCTCCGGCCTGGTGGCCGGGGCCGTGAAGGGCTGACGACCACGGATCTCGTACGGCTCGCGTGGACGCGTGCCGTCCTGACCGTGCCCAACTTTCCTGTGATGAGGAGCCATGAGTCAGAGTGATCGGGGGCTGCGCCGCCTCGCGGCCGGCACGCTGCTCGTCGCCTTCCAGGGCACCGCCGCGCCCGGCTGGGTGCTGCGCGAGCTCGAGAACGGCCTGGGAGGTGTCACCCTCTTCGGCTTCAACGTCGCCGACCCTGACCGGTTGCGGTCGCTGACCGCCTCTCTCCGCGCAGCCGGCGAGCCGGTCATCTCGCTGGACGAGGAGGGCGGCGACGTCACCCGCCTGGCCTACCACGTCGGCAGCCCGTACCCGGGCAACGCGGCGCTGGGCGCGGTGGACGACACCGAGCTGACGCACCGGGTCTACCGGGCGATCGGCTCGGAGCTCGCCGCCTGCGGCATCAACCTGGACATGGCGCCCGACGCCGACGTCAACACCGAGGCCGACAACCCGGTGATCGGCACCAGGTCGTTCGGCGACGACCCCGAGCTGGTGGCCAGGCACACGGTGGCCGCCGTTCAGGGCCTGCAGTCGGTGAACGTGGCCGCCTGCGTCAAGCACTTCCCCGGCCACGGCGCCACCCGGGTCGACTCGCACCTGGCCATACCCGTCGTGGACGTCACGCTCGACGTGCTGCGCGCTCGCGAGCTGGTGCCCTTCCGGGCGGCGATCGGCGCGGGAACCAAGTCGATCATGACCGCGCACGTGGCGGTGCCCGCCCTGACCGGCCGGACGCCGGCCACGCTGTCGGCCGCCGCGCTGACCGAGCTGCTCAGGGGCGAGCTCGGGTACGACGGCGCGGTCATCACCGACGCGATGGACATGCACGCCATCACCAAGAGCGTCGGGCTGGCCGGTGGCGCCGTGCTGTCGCTGGCCGCGGGCTCGGACCTGCTCTGCCTCGGGCCGCTGCCCGCCTACGACGACGTGCGGCACATCATCGACGAGATCGTCGCCGCCGTACGAGATGGGCGGCTGCCCGCGGCCCGGCTGGAGGAGGCGGCGGCCAGGCTGGCGGCGCTGCGTGCGTGGTTCGGCTCGGCCGCCACGCCCTCGGTCGAGCAGAACGGGGTCGGCCTGCACGCCGCCAGGCGCGCGGTGCGGCTCACGGGCGTGACGGAGCCGCTGGTCGAGCCGCTGGTGATCGAGGTGGACACGCCGCCGACGATCGCCGTCGGCGACGTGCCCTGGGGCGTGGGGCCGTGGCTGCCCCAGGCCGAGATCATCCGGGTGAAGCCCGCGGCCGCGGACGTGCCGGTGCTGCTGGCCAAGGCCACGGACCGGTCGCTGGTCGTGGTGGTCAAGGACGCGCACCGCAACGAGGGCAGCCGCGAGCTGGTCTCGGCCCTGGTGGCGGCCCGGCCCGACGCGACGGTGATCGAGATGGGGCTGCCGATCTGGCGGCCGGACAGCGCCGCCTACATCGCGACGTACGGCGCGGCCCGGGCGAACGCCCAGGCGGCCGTCGAGCTGCTCACGGCTTGAGCGGAACGGGTCGCGGGCTCACGGTTTGAGGAGTGCCTCGCGGGCCTGGTCCAGGGCCGCGAGGACGGCGCCGCGCAGCACCGGGTTCTTGTCCGTGATGGTGGTGGTGACGACCTGGGGGCGGACCGGGCAGATGCGGGCCACGGCCTCCTCCACCCGGGTGGTGAGCGCGGCGCCGCCGGCCTGGCCCACCTCGCCCGCCAGCACGACCAGGCCGGGGTCGAGGATCACGCAGACCGCGGCCACCCCGAGCGCGAGCCGGTGCGCGATCTCGTCGAGCAACGGCTCGCCCTCGGCGCCGGCCGCCACGGCGAGCTTCACGCACTGCCCGGCGCTCTCGGCCGCGAACCCGTAGCCCCTCGCGAGCTCGCACACGGCCTCGGCGCTGACGAGCGACTGCAGACCGCCCGCGAGCGAGGGCAGCCGGCCCGGCTCGGTGCGGATGTACTCGGGCAGGGGCACGCCGGGCACCGGCAGATAGCCGATCTCCCCCGCGCTGCCCGCACGGCCCCGGTGCAGCTTGCCGCCGAGCATCACCGCGAGACCGAGGCCGCGGCTGGACCAGAGCAGCACGAAGTCGTCGAGTCCCTGGGCGGCGCCGTCGGCACGCTCGGCGATCGCGGCCAGGTTGACGTCGTTCTCGATCGTCACCTCGCGTTTGAGGTCACCGGCCAGTGCCTCGTGGATGCCCTCGTGCCAGCCGGGCAGGTCGAACGAGAAGCGCACGTCGCCGCTGCGCGGATCGACCACGCCGGGGGTGCCGATGACCACGCCGCGCAGCCGGCCGATGCTGATCTTGGCGCTGCGGCAGGCTTTCATGATGGCGCCGTGCACCACCGAGACCGGGTCGTCGAGGTCGGCGGGATCGACCGTGACCTCGGCGATCGTCTGGCCGTGGATGTCGGCGACGGCCGCGGAGATCAGCTCGGGCCCCACTTCGAGCCCGGCCACGTACGCGCTGGAGGGGATCACGGAGTAGAGCGCCGCGTTGGGGCCGCGCCCGCCGGCCTGCGTGCCGACGACCTCGACCAGCCCGCGCTCCTCCAGCCTGGACAGCGTCTGGGAGGCGGTGACCTTGGACAACCCGGTGCGATCGCCGATCTGTCCGCGCGTCATCGGACCGGTGGCCAGCAACAACTCCAACGCGGCCCGGTCGTTGATCTCCCTGAGCAGTCTGGGCACACCAGGGCGTCGCTCCACGCTGAATCCCACCGTCAAATCGAAAAGGTTGTTGGAAGTTTAGCGCCCTGGACCTTGCTTATCACCGCAGGTGAACCCGAGGATGCCTCACGACCAACCCCCGCGCGAGCGGAGTGAATCGGTAAAGGACTGTCCGCGGTGTCCGCGCAGGCCCGCGCCCGGATGACCTGCCCATTCTGGCGACCTTGCGCATAACCACTGTTGACCAGGAGGGATAATCAACTACATGCGCCTTTCCGCTCGTGTCGACTACGCCCTCCGTGCTGCCGCCGAACTCGCCGCGGCCGGCGCCGGCCCGACCACCGTGGGCGAGCTCGCCAAAGAGCAGGACATGCCCCCCAAATACCTAGAGAACATTCTGCTGCAGATGCGCCGCGCCGGTCTCGTCCGTGGTCAGCGCGGTCCGGAAGGCGGCTACGTCCTGGCCAGGGCCGCCGCCGAGATCTCTCTCGCCGACGTCATCAGGGCCGTCGACGGGCCACTGGCGAACGTACGCGGCGAGCGCCCCGAGCACGTCGGCTACCGGGGACCCGCGGAGTCGCTGCAGCAGGTGTGGATCGCCCTGCGGGCCACCGAACGCGCCATCCTCGAAGAGGTCACGCTGGACCAGGTGGCCAGCGGCGCGCTCCCCGACCGCGTCCGCCAGCTCGCCGCCGACCCCGCCGCCTGGGACTGACCCGGCGCGCGACGCGCCCGGTTCCTAGACTGGGGGCATGCCCGAAGGAGATGCCGTCTACCGTACGGCCGCGCGACTCCGGGGCGCCCTCGACGGCCGGGTTCTCACCCGTTCGGACTTCCGCGTGCCCCGGCACGCCACGGCCGACCTCAGCGGCCGGACGGTCCTTGCGAGCCTGTCACGCGGCAAGCACCTGCTCACCCGCGTCGAGGGCGGCCTGACCGTGCACACGCACCTGCGGATGGACGGGAGCTGGCGGGTGCTGCCCGCCGGCCGGCGCACCGCCCCCGGCGACCAGGTGCGGCTGGTGCTGGCCAACGAGCAGTGGCAGGCGGTGGGCGTGCGGCTGGGGATGGTGGACCTGCTGAAGACCGCCGACGAGAACCGCGTCGTGGGACACCTGGGGCCCGACCTGCTCGGCGACGACTGGGATCCGGACGAGGCCGTGCGCCGCCTGCGCGAGGCGCCGGACCGGGCGATCGGGGAGGCGCTGCTCGATCAGCGTAATCTCGCGGGGCTCGGCACCATCTATCGCGCCGAGACACTCTTCCTGCGCGGCGTCTGGCCATGGCGGAAGGTCGGCGACATCGAGGACCTGAACGGGCTCGTCAGGCTCGCCCAGCGGCTCCTGGCAGCGAACAGGACACACGCTGCCACAGTGACCACCGGCGACCGCCGTCCGGGCGGCCAGACGTGGGTGTACGGCAGAGCAGGCCGCCCCTGCCGCCGATGCGGAACGCGCATCAGTCGCGGGGAGATGGGAGCACAGCCACAGGAACGACTCGTCCTGTGGTGTGGTGACTGCCAACCGCGTTAGGCGGCCACCATGTCCTTGACTTCGGGGAACACGGAGTCGGATATCGACCCGGGCACCGTCTCGGCAAGGGGGATGCGCTCGTGCTCCGGCGCTTCGGCGAGCACAGGAGTGGCCTGGAGCTCCGCCAGCGCGAACTGGTCGGACACCTCACGCAACACCTGCGACAACGGAACCCCGAGGGCGCCACAGATGGACGCCAGCAGCTCCGATGACGCCTCCTTCTGACCACGCTCGACCTCGGACAAGTAGCCGAGCGAGACACGCGCCAGCGTGGACACCTCGCGAAGAGTGCGTCCCTGCCGCACCCTCAACCGCCTCAGCACGTCGCCGAGCAGCTGACGCAGCAGAATCATCTGTCGCTCCCTCCCCGGCGTGGATGGCTTCACCACGCCCCGCGCGGTCGGATCGTGCCGTCCGTTCTTCTTCTTCGGCTCGTACATGCTCCTCGCCGTCATCATCGGGCGTCTCCGCCCCTGCCCCGCCGCTTCATTACGCAATGACTCATTTCGCGAAGGCTCCCTTCGCGAAAGCTCATTACGTGAAGGTTCGTCACGTGACTCGTTAGGCCCGCCTGCCGGGCGCTCGGTGCTTGCAGATGGCTCACGGACCTCACTCACAGCTCCACCGTACCCGTATCAACCGACACCGCGTCAGACCGTGCGTCGGATGTTCGCTCGGGACGTAACACGGTAATCACCCGGTATGTTCCCCATTGTTCCCCTTCAGCACACTTGCCAGTAGATCGATAGCCTCGTCCACCGTCTCTACCCTGATACGTTCGCGAGACCCCAAAAGCCTCAACCGTCTCTGCCAAATCTGGTCCCCGGGTCCGCTGACGGCCACATGCACGGTGCCGACGGGCTTTCCGTCCTGCGGCTCCGGACCGGCCACACCGGTCACCGCCAGGCCATATGTCGCCTCGCACAGCCGCGCGACCCCCACCGCCATCGCCGCCGCCACGTCCGGGTGCACGGCACCTTCCCGCCGCAGCAACTCCTCCGGCACGGCCAGCAATCGGTGCTTCAAATCAGTGGCGTAGGAGATGACCCCGCCTCTGAACGACTGGGACGCCCCCGAGACCGAGGTGAACGTCGCCCCGATGAGCCCCCCGGTCAACGACTCGGCCACGGCGACCGTGGCGGCCCGCCGTACGAGCAAGGAGAGAACCTCCGCGGCCCCAACCATGATCACTCCCCGCGCGCCCGCCTGGCCACCTGCCGTAGCTTGATCGCACGCACCACGTAGTCGACGCCCGTGGCCACCGTGACGACCAGGGCCGCGCCCATCACCACCCAGCGGACCGGGTCGAACTCGCCGGGCAGGATGTAGAGAACGATGGCCGCGATCTGCAGCACGGTCTTGACCTTGCCGCCATAACTGGCCGGGATGACCGCGTGCCTGAGCAGGACGAACCGCAGCGCGGTGATGCCCACCTCGCGGCCCACGATGATGCCCGTCACCCACCACGGCAGCTCGCCGAGGATCGACAGGGACACCAGCGCCGCGCCGGTCAGCGCCTTGTCGGCGATCGGGTCGGCGATCTTCCCGAAGTCGGTGATCAGCCCGTAGCGCCTGGCCAGCTCACCGTCCAGATGGTCGGTGAGCGAGGCCACGCCGAACACCGCCAGCGCGCCCAGGCGCCAGCCCATGCCGGGCAGGAAGAGGCAGATGACGAAGAAGGGGACGAGCACCAACCGCAGCACCGTGAGGACGTTGGCGATGTTCCACGGGCTCACCACGCGGCGCTCGTCCTTGGTCATGGACCGGCCTTGATGCGCGCGATCAGGTCAACCCCCTCGGCGTCGACCACCACCGCGCGCACGATCTGACCGCGGACCAGGCCGATGCCCTGGACCGTGACGGACCCGTCGACCTCGGGACCCTGGTGGGCGGCCCGGCCCTCGTAGCCGCCGTCGCCCAGGTCGTCGTCGATGAGCACGTCCACCTCCGTGCCGATGCGCTCCTCCGCGCGCTGCGCGGTCAGCTCCTCCGCGAGCTCGGTCAGGACGCGCACACGCTCGTCGATGACGTCCTGGTCGAGCTTGTCGGCGAAGCCGGCCGCCTCGGTGCCGTCCTCGTCGGAGTAGCCGAACACACCGATCACGTCGAGCCTGGCCTGCTCCAGGAACCCGACCAGCTCGCCGAACTCCTCCTCGGTCTCACCGGGGAAGCCGACGATGAAGTTGGAGCGCACGCCTGCCTCCGGCGCGCCCGCGCGGATGCTCTCCAGCAGCCCCAGGAAGCGCTCAGGGTCGCCGAAGCGGCGCATCCGGCGCAGGACGGTGCCGCTGGCGTGCTGGAAGGACAGGTCGAAGTAGGGGGCGATGCCCTCGGTGCCGGCGAGCACGTCGATCAGCCCCGGGCGCAGCTCGGCCGGCTGCAGGTAGCTGGCCCGCACCCGCTCGATGCCCTCGACGGCCACCAGCCGCGGCAGCAGCTTCTCCAGCGCCCGCAGGTCGCCCAGGTCCTTGCCGTAGGACGTGGAGTTTTCACTGACGAGGACGAGCTCGCGCACGCCCCGGTGGCCCAGCCAGTCGGCCTCGGCCAGGAGCTCCTCGGGATCGCGCGAGACGTAGGCGCCACGGAAGGCCGGAATGGCGCAGAACGTACAGCGCCGGTCGCAGCCGGAGGCCAGCTTGAGCGAGGCCACCGGGCTCTCGTCGAGCCGTTTGCGCAGCACGCGCGGCCCGCTGGCGGGTGCCAGCCCCTCAGGCAGGTCGCCGTGGCCGGGGATGGCGGTCTTGGGTGCGCTGGCACGATCCACCGGCGAGATGGGCAGCAGGGTGCGGCGGTCTCGCGGCGTGTGCGGCTTGAGCGGTCGGCCGGCGAGCACGTCGTCGAGGCGGCCACCGATCTCGGTGTAGTCGTCGAAGGAGATGACGGCGCTGGCCTCGGGCAGAGCGTCGGCGAGCTCGTTGCCGTAGCGCTCGGCCATGCAGCCCGCGGCGACCACTTTGGCCCCGGTGTCGGCCGCGGCCAGCAGCGTGTCGATGGAGTCCTTCTTCGCCGAGTCGATGAAGCCACACGTGTTGACGACGACGACATCGGGGTCGTCGTCGCCCAGCTGCCAGCCGGCAGCCTCAAGACGCGCGGCGAGCTCCTCGGAGTCGACCTCGTTGCGGGCGCAGCCCAGAGTGATCAGCGATGCGGTTCGGCGGGATGACATGGTGAACACTACGGTATCGGGAGTTGGCCACCACCGAGCGCACGGGCTACCTCGGGCTGGCTTCCGAAGGCACGAACGAGCGGGTCACCATCTCCCCGCGAGCCCCCGCACGACCCAGATCCTTGCCGTTGACCTGCAACGACACGGCGCCCGCGTCACCGATCACGAGATGGACCCCGCTCTCGGACTTCCAGGTCGAGCTCTTGCCCGCCGGCAACGTTCCCGAGAAGAGGCTGAGTCCCTTGCCGTCGCGGACGTTCAGGTAGGACGCGCGCTTGGCCTTCACCTTGACGACGACCTCTTTGTCCTTTTTGGCCTTGACGTCCTTATCTTTGGCCGTCTTCCCCTTGGCGTGCGACGCTTTGGGAGCGTGCTCGGCGATCGGGGCGTTCGGCGGCACGAGGCGTGAGTCGGCGGTGCGCACCTCGTCCGACGTGCCGCCGCCGAGCACCCTGACCGCCCCGAACACCATCACGATGGCCAGCGCGACGCCCAGCGCCATCGTCCAGTTGAGGCCGCGCCGCTCGTTGATCCTGATCTTGCGCTCGGCCTGGAAGACGGCGGCGGCCCGGATGGGCGTGACCGCCCCGCTGTGTTCTTCGTCATAGAAGTGGACGGTGGCGACGGGATCGAGCCCGACCGCCTTGGCTACGGCCCGGACGTGTCCCCGCGCGTAGAAGTCGCCACCGCACTGCGAGAAGTCGTCACGCTCGATCGCGTAGATGATCGCCTCACGAATGCGGGTGGCCTCGCTCAGTTGCGTGACTGTCAGCCCGGCGATCCGCCGGGCCTCAGCAAGCATGGCCCCTGTGCTCTGTTCCGGCATGGCAAGCGCCTTCCGCCCCACGACGTTCTGTAATGATTCACATTCAATCAGTAGTCGTCGGGCGAACGTGCATTGGGGTCATTCGCCACGCAAGTCGGCGAGCAAACCGGCGAGTTCGTCGGGCTTCACGATCACTTCGCGGGCCTTCGAACCCTCGCTGGGGCCGACCACGTTGCGGCTCTCCAGCAGGTCCATGAGCCGGCCCGCCTTGGCGAAGCCGACGCGGAGCTTGCGCTGCAGCATCGAGGTCGAGCCGAACTGCGTCGTCACGATCAGCTCGGCCGCCTGGACGAGCAGGTCGAGGTCGTCACCGATGTCACCGTCGATCTCCCGCTTGACCGGCGCCGCGGCGACGTCCTCGCGGTACTCGGCCTGCATCTGCGTCTTGCAGTGCGCGACGATCCCGGCGATCTCCTTCTCCGACACGAACGCGTTCTGGAGGCGGATGGGCTTGCTGGCGCCCATCGGCAGGAACAGCGCGTCACCCTGGCCGATGAGCTTGTCGGCGCCGGGCTGGTCGAGGATGACCCGCGAGTCGGTGAGGCTCGACACGGCGAACGCCAGCCGCGAGGGCACGTTCGCCTTGATCAGGCCGGTGACCACGTCGACCGACGGCCGCTGCGTGGCGATGACCAGGTGGATGCCGGCCGCGCGGGCGAGCTGCGTGATGCGCACGATGGAGTCCTCGACGTCACGCGGGGCGACCATCATCAGGTCGGCCAGCTCGTCGACGATCACCAGCAGGTACGGGTAGGGCTGGTAGACCCGCTCACTGCCCGGCGGCGGCTGCAGCTTGCCGGCCCGCACGGCGTTGTTGAACTCGTCGACGTGCCGGAACCCGCTGGCGGCCAGGTCGTCGTAGCGGCGGTCCATCTCCCCCACGACCCATTCGAGGGCTTCGGCGGCCTTCTTCGGGTTGGTGATGATAGGCGTGATCAGGTGGGGGATGCCCTCGTAGACCGACAGCTCCACCCGCTTGGGGTCGACGAGCACCATGCGTACCTCGTCGGGCGTGGCGCGCATCAGGATGGAGGTGATCAGGCCGTTGACGCAGACCGACTTGCCGGCGCCGGTGGCACCCGCGATGAGCAGGTGGGGCATCTTGGCGAGGTTCGCCACGATCGTGCGCCCCTCGACGTCCTTGCCCAGTCCCACGATCATCGGGTGGTGGTCGCCCTGGGCCACCTTGGAGTTCAGCACGTCACCCAGGGAGACCAGGTCCTTGTCCGCGTTCGGGATCTCCACCCCGATCGCCGACTTCCCCGGAATCGGCGACAAGATCCTGACATCTGCCGATTTAACGGCATAAGCGATGTTCTTGGTGAGCGCCGTGACCTTCTCCACCTTGACCGCGGGCCCCAGCTCGATCTCATAGCGGGTCACGGTCGGGCCGCGGGTGAACCCGATCACCTGCGCGTCGATGATGAACTGCTCAAGGACGCTGGTCAGCGCGTTGACGACGACGGTGTTGGCCTTGGTCTGCGGCTTGGGCGCGCTGCCCGGCTTGAGGAACTGCAGATCAGGCAGGCTGTACGGCCCGGCCTGCGGGGACAGCACCAGCTGCTCGACCTTGCGGGGCGCGGGGGTGGGCTCCGGCGGCTCGAGCTTCCTGACCGCCGCCGGCGCCTCCTCCTCGTCCACCAGCCCCGGCACGATCTCGGGCGAGTGGTCGGCGCGCTTGTCCTGCTCGGAGAGCACCGGCGTGTCGAACGGCTTGACGAGCTCGCCCTTCTCGTCCACCTCGCCCTTCTTGGGCCTGGGCCGCTTCCTGACGGGCGCCGCCTGCTCGGCGGGCGCGTGCCGTTCGAACAGCAGGTGCTTGAGCTCGGACAGCCGCTCCGGGATGCGGTGGACGGGAGTGGCCGTGATGACCAGCACGCCGAAGCCCGACATGATCAGCAGCAGCGGGATCGTGATCCAGGCCGGCAGAATGCTCATCGGCGGCGCCGACACGATGAACCCGATGATGCCGCCCGCCTGCGACACCCTGTCCATGCCGTCGTTGGCGGTGCCCGCCGGGTAGGGCGTGTCGTTGGCCACGTGGATGACGCCGAGCACGCCGACAAGCAGCGCGCTCCACCCGATCACCATGCGCCCGGTGTCGGCGTTCTGGTCGGGGTGGCGCAGGTAGCGCCAGGCGAGCAGGCCGAGCAGCAGCGGGATCGCCCACGCCAGCGACCCGAACACGCTGTGCACGGTGACGTTGACCACACCGGCGACCGCGCTGTCGGCCCTGCGCCAGGTCATCGCCGCCATCACGATGGCGCCGGCGAGCACGGACAGGCCCACCCCGTCGCGCCGGTGCGCGGGATCGAGGTCGCGCGCGTTCTTGCCGAGTGCCCGCGCCGTGCTGCCGATGCCGTTGGCGAGCAGCATCCAGAGTCCGACGATCAGTTTGCCGATCATCGTGAAGACCCAGCTGATCGGATCCGGGTGAGTCAAGGACGGCTTGCGAGCCGACGTGGCCCCCTTCGCCCTCGGCCGCCCGGTCGAGCTGGATCCGCGCTTGGCGGGGGTCGAGCGGGCGGAGGTCGACCGCTTCGCCGGCCCCTTAGATGCGCTTTTCGGCGTACGGGTGGCCATGATGCCAAAGGTACGACGGAGACACCGCGCAACGCACACAGGCTCGCCGAGGTGCGCGAAAGCTCCCCTACCCCGAGCCTGTCACAACCGAACCGCGTCGAAGGCCGCCCGCATGTCGGCCACCAGGTCGACCAGATCCTGGACGGCGCCTCTCAAGCCCTCGTCGCCGGAGCAGGAGTCCGCCAGCGCGTCGAGCCGCGCCTCGACGGCGCCGAGGCGGTCGGCGAAGCCGGCCAGCGCCTGCGCGTTCCTCGACAGAGCCGTGTCGTTCGGCAGGAGGCCACTCAGCAGGGCCGTCCGCTCCCGCAGCATCGCGTTCTTGCGGAACAGTTCGATGAAGACCGCGACCTTGGACCGCACCACCCACGGATCGAACGGCTTGGTGATGTAGTCGACCGCCCCCACGGCGTAGCCGCGGAACGCGACGTCGGATCCCGGCTCGGTGCTGGTCAGGAAGATGATGGGCACGTCACGCGCCTGGTCGAACCGCTTGATGTGGGTCGCCGTCTCGAAGCCGTCCATGCCGGGCATGAGCACGTCCAGCAGCACCACCGCGAAGTCGTGGCGGAGCATCAGCTTCATCGCCTCCTGCCCCGACCTGGCCTTGAACAGCTGCTGCTGGAGCGGGCGTAAGACCGCCTCCAGCGCGACCAGGCTCTCGTCCTTGTCGTCCACCAAAAGGATCTTTACCTGGCGATTCATTCAGGTCCCTCCGGGGTCTAACAGCGCGACCATGGCGGCCTTCTTCGCAACTGGGGGTAATGAAGCCCCACAGTCTGCCACTCTGAGAGTGACCGAACTGCCACATCGAGTGATGTTCTAGGACGCACAGTGGACACGACCCGCGTGTCGAGCACGGCTTTCGACGGCACCCCCCAGGCCCCCGCGGCCGCACGACGCTTCGTCCGCCAGGTACTGGGCGAATGGCAACTGAGCCACCTGGCCGAAGACGCCGTGCTGCTGACCAGCGAACTCGTCACCAATGCCGTGGTCCATGCGGGCACGGGGCTGGAGCTGACCTGCCGGCTGGACCCGAACTCCACCCCGACCAGACTGGAGATCGAGGTCGACGACCACCATCCGACCCGGATCGTGCCGGCCGCCGACCCGTCGCCGCCCGGCGGCATGGCCACCACGGGGCGTGGCCTCGTGCTGGCGGGCCTGCTCGCCGACGCCTGGGGCGTCACGTACATGGGCACCGCCAAGCGGGTCTGGGTCCGCATGGAGCTCGACAAGGCCTGCGGGCACGAGAGCGCCTCCAGGATCCCCGCTCCGGCGCCCGCCGCGATCGCGACGTCCACGGAGAGCCTGCACGTCGCGGTCGTCGTGAGCGACCCCGAGGGCCGGATCGTCACCTGGAACGCCGAGGCCGAGGCGCTGCTCGGCTGGCCCGCCACCCAGGTCACCGGCAGACCGCTGGCGGAGCTGGTCGCCTGGCGCGGGCACGGCCCGTGCGCGCTGTCCCTGTCGGACACGCTCGGCCTCGGCCGCTGGCGCGGCGAGTCCAGGATGCGGCACCTCGACGGCGGCCTGCTCCCGGTCTACATCTCCCACCTGCGCACCGACGGCCGCGCGCAGGACCGCCGGTCGATCTGGATGGTGGTGTCGAACGACCACCTGTACGTACTGGCCACCCCGCCCGCCTCGGTCAAGCGGGAGCCGGGCGGACGGATCAAGGACCTGCTCGACCGTGAGATGCCGCTCGACGAGCTGCTCGACACCATCGCGCAGATCGTCCAGTTGTCCAGCGCGGGCGACGCCGCCTACGTCCTGGTGCGGGCCGAGGGCGGCAACCGGTTCGGCGTCGTGGCGGGCGCGGGGGCGACGGCGGGGCTGGTGGGCGTGGTGGCCGCCGGCGTGTTCAGCACGGAGCAGAAGGCCCCAGCGATGGTCGACGACCTGCTGGCCGCCGACGTCGAGCTGGCCCAGCGGCTCCAGGCCCGGTCGCTGGCGTGCGCGCCGCTCATCGTGGCGGGCGAGGTGACGGGCTACCTCGTGGTGACGGCCGCCGAGCCCGGCCGGTTCGACCAAGCGCTCACCGCGAGCCTGCAGCACATCGCGGACCAGGTCGCGGCGACCGTGCAACGCGAGCGATCGGCCGAGCAGGACCGGGCTCATCGGGGCCGGCTGTCGTTCCTCGCGGAGGCCGGCGAGTTGCTCGCGGGCGTGCACGACGAGGAGCTGATCGCGGCTCTGACGGCCCAGCTCGTGGTGCCCAAGATCGCCACCTGGGCGGCGGTCTACCTGACCGACCTGGCGGGCATGACCAGGCTCGCGCACGTGTGGCACAGCGAGGAGCGCCACAACGCCGACCTGCGCAAGGCTCTGCCCGTCATCCCGCGTTCGGCGCTGGGCGAGGTGGCCTGGCCGGTCGGGCCGGAGAGCGTGCTGTCGTTCCCGCTGATGACCCAGGGCCGCTCGCACGGCGCGCTGGTGATCGGGCGCGTCGAGCCGACCCTGCCTCTGGAGCTGGCCGACCTGCTCGCCGACCTGTGCCGCCTGGTGGCGCTCAACCTCCACACGGCCATGCTCTACTCGCGGCAGGCGACCACGTCGCGGGTGCTGCAGCGCAGTCTGCTGCCCATGCGGGTCGCGCCGATGCCGGGGCTGGAGTCCGCGGTCGTCTACGAGCCCGCGGAAGAGGGCGCGGACGTCGGCGGCGACTTCTACGACCTGTTCGCCGTCGGCGACCACTGGTGCTTCGCCCTCGGCGACGTGTGCGGCAGCGGCCCGGAGGCCGCCGCCGTGACCGGGCTGGCCCGCCACGCCGTACGGCTGCTGGCCAAGGAGCACTACACGGTGGCCGACATCCTCGACCGGCTCAACCGGACGCTGCTCGACGAGGGCGAGGACGGCCGCTTCCTCAGCCTTCTCTGCGGCCAGCTGACGCCGCTGCCCCAGGGCGGCGCGCTGTGCACGCTGGCCTCCGCGGGCCATCCCGTGCCCCTGCTGCTGCGCGCGAACGGCGAGGTCGTGCCCGTCGCCACCTCGCAGTTGCTGCTGGGCGTCGACGGCGGCGCGCGGTTCTACACCGAGTCGTTCGAGCTGCTGCCCGAGGAGTTGCTCTTGTGCGTCACCGACGGCGTCACCGAGCGGCGCGACGGCGACCGGCTGCTCGATGACGACGACGGGCTGACCGCGATCCTGTCGGGCTGCTCGGGGCTGAGCGCGCACGCCGTGGCCGAGCGGATCCGGCAGACGGTCGAGTCGTTCGCCTCCGAGCCGTCACATGACGACGTGGCGCTGCTGGTGCTCCGGGCCACGACCGCGCTGCGCGCGGGTCAGGTGGTGAACCTGTAGCTGGTGGTGGAGGTGCGGGTCTCGCCCGGCCTGACCACGGTCGAGGGGAACCGCGGCTGGTTGGGCGAGTCGGGGAAGTGCTGCGTCTCCAGGCAGAGACCCGCGTGCGGCCCGTACGGCGTGGCGACGCCGTCGAGCATGCCACCCGCGTAGAACTGGACGCCCGGCTCGGTGGTCGTGACCTCCATGGTCAGGCCACCGCCCGGCTCGGTCACCCGGATGCCGCCGTCGAGCACGTAGCAGTGGTCGTAGCCGCCGTCGAAACGGTCGCCCACGGCGTGCGGCGTGGTGAAGTCGAACGCCGTGCCCTTGACCGGCGCCGGCTCACCGGTGGGGATCTTGTGCTCGTCGACGGGCAGGTAGTGCTCGGCGTCGATCTGGATCACGTGCCCGAGCACGTCGCCGCCGCCCGCGAGGTTGAAGTAGGAGTGGTTGGTGAGGTTGACGACGGTCGGCGCGTCGGTCTCGGCCGTGTAGTCGAGGCGCAGGGCGTCGTCTTCGAGCGTGTAGGTGAGCGAGGCGGTCAGCGTGCCCGGGTAGCCCTGGTCGCCGTCGGGGCTGATCACCGTGAGCGTCACGGAGGAGCCGGTGGCCTCGGAGATCGTCCACACCTTGCGGTCGAAGCCGTGGTCACCGCCGTGCAGGCTGTTGGGCCCGTTGTTGAGCGGCAGGCGGTGCTCGACTCCGTCGAGGGTGAAGCGGCCGCCGGCGATGCGGTTGCCGTACCTGCCGACGACGGCGCCGAAGTAGCGGCTGCGGGTCAGGTAATCCTCCAGCGTGGTCAGCCCGAGCACCACGTTGACGCCCGACACCTCGAGCGACTGCAGGATGGCGCCGTAGCTGAGCACGCTCGCGCGCAGCCGTCCCGAGGACAGCTCGACGCGCTCGACCTGTTCGCCGGACGGCAGCGTTCCGAAGATCATCTGTGTGCCTTTCCCGTGGACTCGCGGACGATCAGGGCGGTCTCCAGCATCGTGGCGGCGGCGGTGGCCGCCGAGTCGACCGACTGGAGCAGCAGGTCGACGGCGATCCGGCCGGCGGCGGCGGTGGGCATGGCGATCGTCGTCAGCTTCGGGCGGCTCAGCCGGCCCGGCACGATGTCGTCCACGCCGATCACGCTGACGTCGCCGGGGACGTTCTTCCCCCGCTCGGCGAGTCCCTCGATGAGGCCGATGGCGACCAGGTCGTTGTAGGCCAGCACGCCCGTCGCGCCCGAGGCGATGACGTCGGTGGCCGCCGCCAGGCCGCCCAGCTCCGTCGGCGGGTTGGGGCCGAGGAAGACGACGTCCACGTCGTTCATCGTGGCCGCCGCCTCCTGCATCTCCTTGCTGGTCCACGACCCGCTGGGCCCGGTGACCAGCGCGATGCGGCGGTGCCCGAGCGCGGTGAGGTGCTCGACGGCCAGCCTGGCGCCGCGGCCCACGTCCATGAGCACGGTCGGCAGGCCCTTGGCCCGGCGGTTCACCACGACGAAGGGCACCTCCTCGCGCAGGCGCTCTATCGTCCGGTTCGTCAGGCGCGGGCTGCACAGCAGCACGCCGTCGACCTGCTTGGTGAGGGTCTGGATCAGATCCTCCTCCACCTGCGGGTCCTCATCGGTGTCGGCCACGAACACGTGGTAGTCGCGGAGCCTGGCCTGCGCCTGGGCCGCCTTGATCAGCGGCGGGAAGAAGGGGTTGGCGATATCGGCCACGATGAGGCCGATGTTGTGGGTGCGGCCCGTGGTCAGCGCCCGCGCGGCGCGGTTGGGCCGGTAGCCGAGATCCTCGGCGATGGCGAGCACGCGGGTGCGTGTCTCAGGATTGACCAGGTGGGGCGCGGAGAACGCCCGGGACACCGTGGACACATGCACGCCCGACGCCTCAGCCACGTCACGAATCGTCACCGCCACGCTTGGCCTCCTCCGACCGTGCTTAGTACTTTAGTGCAATCGTTTGTATCGCTGTCAATCAACCATCGTCGCCGGATTTTCCCGCTAAATCCCACCATATCTCTTCATATGGGCAGACCGCCTGGCCGGAAGAGGACCGGCCGCTTGACGTTCTCCCGGCCTCGGCTCGATACTTTCTGCAACCGGTTGCCGTATCCAACGCAGGAGTGGTGAACGACCGATGACACGAACACTGGTGACCGGCAGCGCCGGTCGGCTGGGGCGCAGCGTGGTCGTCTCCTTGGCCCAGGCCGGTCATGAGGTGATCGGCATCGACGCCGTCCCGGGCACTCCCGCCGAGGCCGCGGTCACCCTGCCCGCCGACCTGACGAACCTGGGCGAGGCGTATGACGTCATGGCCCGCTTCCGGCCCGACGCGGTGATCCACCTGGCCGCGATCGCGACCCCGTTCAGCCGTACCGAGGGCGTGACCTTCCGTACCAACACCCAGCTCGCCTTCAACGTGTGCCAGGCCGCGAGCAGCACCGGCGTCGGCAAGGTGGTGGTGGCCAGCAGCCCCACCGTCATCGGCTACGGCTCGCCCGGCGGCTGGGCGCCCAGCTACCTGCCCATCGACGAAGAACACCCCGTCGCGCCATGGAACGCCTACAACCTGTCCAAGCTCGTGGCCGAGCAGACGATGGCGGCGTTCGCGCGCGGCGGCTCGGAGACGCGGTTCGCGGCGGTGCGGCCGTGCTTCGTGGTGGCCCCCGAGGACTGGGCGGGCGCTCCGACCCAGTCGGGCCACACGATCGTCGAACGGCTGGACCGGCCGGACATCGCCGGGGTCTCGCTGTTCAACTACCTCGACGCCCGGGACGCCTCCGACCTGATCGCCGTGCTCCTCGAACGCCTGCCCGACCTGCCCAACGGCGAGGTGTTCTTCGCCGGGGCGGCCGACGCGCTGGCCCGCGAGCCACTGGCGGAGGTGCTCCCCGTCGTCATGCCCTCGACCGCCGCCGCGGCCGCGAACCTGACCGGGACCTCTCCCGCCTTCACCTCCGCCAAAGCCGGACGGATGCTGGGCTGGACCCCCAAGCGTTCCTGGCATACCGAACTGGAGACCGGATGAACCTCAGCGGAGTCCTCTTCTTCCCCGTCACCCCCTTCGACCCCGCCCACGGGCTGGCCGAGGAGGTGCTGGCCGAGCACATCAGGCGCGGGCTCGAACACCGGCCCGGCGCGGTGTTCGCGGCCTGCGGCACGGGCGAGTTCCCCGCGCTGTCCGAGTCGGAGCACGCGGCGGCCGTTCGGGTGGCCGTCGAGACCACGGCCGGCCAGGTGCCGGTATTCGCGGGCGCCGGCGGCCCGCTCGGATCGGCGCTCAGCCAGGCCCGCGCGGCCCGCGACGCGGGCGCCGACGGCCTCCTGCTCATGCCCCCCTACCTGGCCACGGGCACCGTCGAGGGCTTCGCCGCCTACGTACGCGCGGTCGCGGCGATCCTGCCGGTCATCATCTACCAGCGCGGCTCGGTGGCGCCGACCCCCGAACAGGTCGTTGCGCTGGCCAGGATCCCGGGCGTGATCGGCCTCAAGGACGGCCTGGGCGACATCGACCTCATTCAGCGCACCGTGCTGGCCGTGCGCAGGGAGATCGGCGACGACTTCCGGTTCTTCAACGGGCTGCCGACGGCCGAGCTGACGATGGGCGCCTACCGCGGGATCGGCGTGGAGCTCTACTCCTCCGCCGTCTTCGCCTTCGCGCCGGAGATCGCCACCGCGTTCATGAACGGCGCCGACCACCTGCTCACCGAGTTCTACGAGCCGCTCGTACGGCTCCGCTCCAAGGTCCCCGGCTACGCCGTCTCCCTGGTCAAGGCCGGGGTACGCCTCGGCGGCCTGGACCCGGGCCCGGTGCGGCCGCCACTGGTCGACGCCTCGCCCGAGCACGTGGCCGAGCTGAAGGCCCTGATCGAACACGGACGGTCGCTGGCGGGCAGCTCATGATCCGGGACCTGAAGGTGAGCGCTCACACCGCCCGCCTGCCCAGGCCGTGGGGCCCCGACGTGCCCGCCAACCACGTCATGGTCGTGGAGATCACGCTGGCCGACGGCCGGACGGGCACCGGGTTCTCCTGGACGCCGCAGATCGGCGCGCGGGCCGTGCAGGCGCTGCTGGAGCACGACATCCGCGAGGCCGTCATCGGCCTGGACCCGCACCCCGAAGTCGTGTGGGACCGGCTCTGGCGGCATCTGCGCGAGGCGGGGCCCGGCGGGATCACCACGGTCGCGCTGGCCGGGGTGGACCTGGCGCTGTGGGATCTGCGCTGCGGCGAGCGCGGCCTCGCCGACGTACTGGGCCGGCGCAGGGACACGGTGCCGGTCTACGGCAGCGGCGTGAACCTGCACTACTCGCTGGCGGAGCTGGTCGCCCAGGCCGGGCGGTGGAAGGCCGCGGGTTATCCCGGGGTCAAGATGAAGGTGGGCCGGCCCGACCTCGCCGAGGACGTCGAGCGGGTGGCCGCGGTCCGCGAGGTCGTCGGCCCCGGCACGCTGCTGATGATCGACGCCAACCAGCGCTGGGACCTGCACCGGGCCCGCCGCGCGGTCGAGGCGCTGGCCCCGTACGACCTGCACTGGCTGGAGGAGCCGCTGCCCGCCGACGACGTCGCGGCGCACGTGGAGCTGAGGCGGTCCGTGGACGTGCCCATCGCGGTCGGCGAGAACGTCTACACCGTCTACGGCTTCCGTGACCTGCTGACGGCGGGGGCCTGTGACATCGTGCAGCCCAACGTGGTCAGAGTGGGCGGCATCACCCCGTTCCTGCGCATCACCGAGCTGGCGCGGGCCTTCGACGTGCCGGTCTATCCGCACCTGCTGCCCGACCTGTCGGCGCAGCTCGCGCTGGCCCTGCCGCTGCCGTGCATGGCCGAGGAGGTCGAGGACGCCTCGTTCGCCGCGCTGGGGCTGCTGGCCGAGCCGTACCCCGTCCATGTGAGTGACGCGAAAGTACGCGTCGGTGAGCACCGGGGGCTCGGCCTCCACTGGAGATGAGCATGCGAGTCGTACTCGCCGGAGCGCACGGATTCGGCGCCCACTATCTGAACCGGCTGCGGCGCCTGGCCGGCCAGGTCGAGCTGGCCGGCATCTGCGACGTGCGGCCGGTCTCCGCCGAAGACCTCGAGGGGCTCGGCACGCCGGAGTTCTCCACCGACCTGCCCGAGCTGATCAAGCGGACCGGGGCGCGGATCGCGATCCTGGCCACCCCGATCCCCACGCACGCGGACCTGGCGCTGGCGGCGCTGGCGGCGGGCGCGCACGTGCTGGTGGAGAAGCCGACGGCGGCCACGCTCGCCGACTTCGAGCGCATGGAGCGGGGCGCCGCCGAGGCCGGTCTCGCCTGCCAGGTGGGCTTCCAGAGCCTCGCGTCCGCGGCCCTGCCGGAGGTGCGCCGGCTGATCGCCGAGGACACGATCGGGCGCGTCACCGGCATCGGGGTGGCGGGGGCGTGGCCGCGGCCCGCCTCCTACTTCACCCGCAGCTCCTGGTCGGGGCGGCGCCGGCTCGACGGCGTGGACATCGTGGACGGCGCGCTCACCAACCCGTTCGCGCACGCCGTCGCCACCGCCCTCGCCGTGGCGGGCGCCGAGGAACGCGGCGCGGTCACCTCGGTCGAGGCGGAGCTGTTCCACGCCAACGCCATCGAGTCCGACGACACCTCGGCCATCCGGATCCACCTGGCGGACGGCCCGCCGATCGTGGCCGCCGTGACGCTCTGCGCCACCGGCCGCGACGAGCCGTATGTGGTCGTCCACGGCGAACGCGGCAAGATCACGTTCACGTACACGGTGGACGAGGTCCGCGTCGGCGACGGCCCCACGCGCCGCTTCCCCCGCGCCGACCTGCTGGAGAACCTCGTCGAGCACGTACGCTCCGGAGCCCCGCTGATCGTGCCGATCCACCGGACCGGCGCGTTCATGGAGGTCCTGGAGGCCATCAGGGTCGCGCCCGACCCGCTGCCGATCGCCGAGGACCACCAGGACCTTTCGGGCGAAGGGCCAGCGCTGCCCGGCATCGCCCAGTTGGTCGAGACCTGCGCGGACCGGCTGGAGCTCTTCTCCGAGCTGGGCGTGAGCTGGGCCGTGCCGCTCCTGGTGGCGGACCGGGTGGTGGCCGAGTACGTCACGCGGCCCGACCTGCCGATCACCGCGGCGCCGCGGCCCTACCTCCACCCGGTGCGCACGCTGGGCGGCACGGTGGTGACCGAGGTACAGCCCGCGGACCATCCGCACCATCTCGGCGCCGGGGTGGCCGTCACGGACGTCGGCGGGCGCAACTTCTGGGGCGGGCGCACGTTCGTCAGGGACCAGGGGCCGCAATGGCTGGACGACCACGGGACACAGCGGCATGTGTCCTTCACCGGGCGCGACTCCTCGGGCTTCGCCGAGACGCTGCTGTGGCAGCGGCCCGGCGAGGACCCGGTGGTGCGTGAGGAGCGGTCCGTGCGGGCCGTCCCGCTGTCGCGGGGCTGGACGCTGGACTTCGGCTTCACGCTGCGCAACCTCACGGGCGCGCCGCTGACGATCCAGAGCTCGGCGACCAAGGGCCGGGCCGGGGCGGGCTACGGCGGGTTCTTCTGGCGGGCGCCGGCGGCCTCGCGGGGGTTGCGGGTGTTCACCGATGCGGCCGAGGGCGAGGAGCTGGTCCACGGCTCCCGGGCGCCGTGGCTGGCGCTGGCGGGCGAGGACTGGACGCTGGTGTTCGCCCGGGCGGGGGACGATCCGTGGTTCGTCCGGGTGGCGCAATATCCCGGTGTGGGCACCGCGCTGGCCTGGGACACGCCGCTGGTCTTCGAGGACGAGCTGATCCGGCACGTGTCCGTGGTGGTGGCCGACGGGCGCCTGTCCGCCTCCGAGGCGGCCGAACTGGCGCTGGAGGCGGACGGCTAGCTTCTCTGGAGGTGGGTGGCCAGCCAGGTGAAGGCGTGCTCCTGCATGGGGACGTCGAAGGCGTGCGGGGCGTCGAAGAAGACGCCCTCGTAACCGCCGTCCGGGTGGTGGCGCGCGATGGCCTCGTGCGCCGCGCGCATCCCGGCGAGCGGGAACAGCTGGTCCCGCTGGCCGTACAGGACCAGGAGCGGCTCGGGCGCGCGGGCGGCGACCAGCGCCGGCCAGTCGCAGACGCGCGACAGGCCGGGCGGGAAGAACATCCAGGAGTGCCCGGCGACGTAGCCGTCCAGGAGTTCGCGGTAGCTGGAGACCATCGCGGCGACGGCGACCGCGGCGACGCCGGGGTCGAAGGCGCCGAGCAGCGCGGCACGCAGCCCGCCCCCTGACAGCCCCACGCACCCGACCTGCCCGATGTCGGGACGCGAGCGCAGGTAGGCCGCGGCGGCGAGGTCCTCGCCCGCCACCACGCCGGCCAGCGACGTGCCGAGCAGCGTGCAGTACTTCTCCAGGACGTGCTCGTGGTGCCCGGCCGCGACGTCATAGCGGTCCGCCTCGGACATGCCGGGGTCGTCCGCCTCGGCGAGCACCCGCTCGGGCATGTCCGCCCGGTCGAACCGGCGGCTGCCCCAGCCGATCACGTCGGGGACGAGCACGGCGAACCCGCGCCTGGCGAGCTCGCCCGCGTAGGCGCGGCCGCCGTAGATCTGCTCGCGCAGCCGCCGCACCTCGGGCGTGGGCGGCTCGGGACCGTCCGCGATCTTCTCCTTGCCCGCCCACTTCATGCCCGCGTGGCAGTGCAGCGCGAGCACGCCGGGCAGTCTTCCCTCCGCGTCGCGGGGCTTCAGCAGGTAGGCGTGGGTACGCGGGCCGAAGCCCACCGACCAGGAGAGCTCCTCGCCGCTGAGGTCCCGCGTCGTCCACGAACGCTCGACCCGGACGTCTCCTACCGCCAGGTCGAGCGTCCCGATCGCCTCGCGGGCGGCCTTCCTGAGCGCGGGGCCCGGCGCGGCGTCCGGAAACAGTCCGCGCCGGCCCTCGGCGAGCTCGACCAGCCCGGAGAACGCTCCGAGATGGCGCAGCTCACGCACCGGTCAACCCTCCGCTCAGGCGCCGACGAGGCGGGTGCCGTCGGCGGTGAGGCGGACAGGGGTGCCGGTGGTGGCCGAGCGGGTGGCGGCCACGCCGACCAGCACGCTGCGCAGGCCGTCGCGATAGCCGGCCGGCCGCCCGAGCGGGTCGTCGCCGGGGCCGCGGAAGACGTCGTCCAGCAGCAGCCGGTCGCCGCCGCCGTGACCGCCCGCGCCCTGCTCGATGGCGATCTCCTCCGGCTCCTTCCAGTGCCGGTGCAGGATGAGCTTCTCCCCGGCGCCGGCCATGTGCTCCTTGCCCGCGGCGCTGGGGTCGATCGCGGCGTGCTCCGGGGTCCAGGGCCGCTCGATGACGTCCAGCTCGATCCGGCCCTCCGTGCCGTTGAACACCACGCGGTAGCCCTCGTACGGAGCGTGCGCGGTGAGCGAGTACGTGAGCATGGCCCGGTTCGCGTAGCGGACGAGGACCGACATGTTGTCGTCGATGGTCACGCCCGGCCCGAAGACGTCCTGGTCGCGGATGTAGCCGTCCTCGTGCTCGGCGTCCAGGTAGAGGCGCTTGAGCCGCTCGTCGGTGGAGATGTCGAGGATGAAGGGGTCGGTGCCCAGGCCGGGCGCGCCCTGGCCGCGGGCGGGGCGCGGGCCTCGGGGCAGGGCCTGGCCGTAGAAGCGCAGGTCGGTCTGGGCGAAGACGAGTTCGGGCGCCGCCGCGAGCCACCAGTTGACCAGGTCGAAGTGGTGGGTGGACTTGTGGACGAGCAGGCCGCCCGAGTTGACCTTGTCGCGGTGCCAGCGGCGGAAGTAGTCGGCGCCGTGGATGGTGTCGAGCGCCCAGTCGAAGTGGACCGAGGTGATGTCGCCGATCGCGCCTTCGCTGATGAGCTTCTTGACCGCCGAGTTGCGCGGCGAGTAGCGGTAGTTGAAGGTCACCACCAGCTTGCCCGGGTTGCGCTCGGCGGCGGCGGCGATGGCCGCGCAGCCTTCGGCGTCGATGGTGAGGGGTTTCTCCACGATGACGTCGAGCCCGGCGTCGAGGGCTGCGACGACGTAGCGGGCGTGCGTCGCGTCCACTGTGGTGACCACGACGGCGTCGGCCAGCTCCAGCAGCTTGCCGAACTCGTCGGGGCCGAAGCACGGCACCTGGTGGCCGATGCGCTCGACGTAGTACTGCATGCGCGTCTGGTTGACGTCGCAGAGGCCGGCGATCGTACCGGTGTCTCGCCAGTCGCCCAGCAGGGCGTCGACGTACATCTGCGCGCGATGGCCGAGGCCGACGAAGGCGTACCTGGTGCTCAACTTCTCTCCCCGAGTCGTGGAGTGGCGGCTGGGGGTTGGCACCCCCAGCCGGGATCAGACCTCAGCCGGCCAGAGCGGCGTTGGCCTCGGTCAGGAACTTCTGCGCGCCGGCGTCCGGCGACGTCTTGCCGAAGAGGACCTCCTCGCTGTTGCGCTTGAGGACGTCCTCGATCTGGAGCGCGCCCTTCGGCGGGGCGGTGATCGGGCTCAGCTCGCTCTTGACGTCAGCGATGAAGGTCAGCGTCTTCTGGTCGACGGGCGGCAGCTTGCCCTTGACGGCGGCGAGCACCTTGGAGTTGGTCGGCAGGCCGCGGTCGCTCAACAGGAGCGAGGCCGCGTCCGGGTCGTTGACCATGAAGTCGATGAACTTGCCGGCTTCCGTGGCGTGCTCGGACTTGACGGAGGCCGTGTAGAACATCGCGGGCTGCAGGAACATGCCGCCGGTGGTCGCGCCCTGCGCCTTGGGCATCCGCAGCAGGGTCATCTCCTGGCCCGACGCCTTGGACAGGGCGTTGAGCTGGTTGCTCCACCACATGCCCATCGCGCCCGCGTTGGTGGCCAGCAGCGACTGCTCAGGCCCCAAGGAGATCAGCTCGGCGCTCTTCGCGGCGTCCCTGGCCCCCTTCGTCTGGATGAGCTGCTGGTGGATGGCCCACCACGCCTTCAGCGTGTCGGCGGTGATCCCGATCTTGTTGCCGTCGTAGAACTTCTCGCCGCGCTGGGCCGCGAAGATCTGCAGCCAGGCGGGGTTGTAGTTGTACTCGGCTCCGACCACGCCGCCGCCGGCCACGGTGACCTGCTTGGCCATGTTCACCCAGTCGTCCCAGGTCCAGGACTTGTCGTCGGGCAGCTTCTGCTTGGCCTTCTCCAGCGCCGCCGAGTTGGCGAGCATCGAGAAGGTGTTGACGCCGGTCGGGATGGCGTACTGCTTGCCGTCGATCTGGCCGCTGGTGAGCACCTGCTGGTCGAGGTCGGCCGTGGGCACCTTGCCCGACAGATCGGCCAGGGCGTTACGGCCCGCGTACTCGCTCAGGCCGCGGATCTCGATGCTGATCACGTCGGGCGCGTCGTTGGCGGCCACCTTGGTGGCGAGCTTCTCGTAGTAGCTCTCCCAGTTGGAGAAGTCGCCCTCGACGTCGATGGTCGGGTTCTTCTCCTCGAACTTCTTGATCACCTGCTCGGTGAGCTTCTGCCGGGAGTCACTGCCCCAGTAGGAGAAGCGGAGATGGACCTTGTCGTCGCCCGCTGTGCCGCCACCACTGCCACAGCCGGCGGCGGCCGTCATCACGGCCGCCGATAGCAGGGCGACTGTCCACTTCATCCTAGGCTTCACAGCTCTACCTCCTGGTCAAGCGTTGGGGGGTGTTATTTCAGGCCGGTGGTCGCCACACCACGGATCAGGTACTTCTGACCGGCTAGAAAAAAGCCGAAGATCGGCCCCAGTGACACGATCGACATCGCGAACATGGGGCCCCACGACGACTCGCCACTGGAGTCTAGGAAGGAGCGGAGGGCTACTGCCACCGTTAGATTGTCGGAATTTGTCAGGTAAAGGTTCTGACTGAAGAAGTCATTCCAGGTCCAGATAAAAGTGAAGATGCCGGTTGTGGCGAGGGCCGGGGTGCAGAGCGGGAGGATCACCTGGAGGAAGATCCGCCAGTAGCCCGCGCCGTCGATGGAGGCGGCCTCGTCCAGCTCTCTGGGCAGGGTGCGGATGAACTGGACCATGAGGAAGATGAAGAACGCGTCCGTGGCCAGGAACTTCGGCACGATCAGCGGCCAGATCGTGTTGATCCAGTCGAGCTTGGAGAACACGATGTACTGCGGCACGACCGTCACGTGGTAGGGCAGCATGATCGAGCCGAGCATCAGCGCGAACCACAGCTTCTTCAGCGGGAA